>JAZJYB010000111.1:0-2919 GCA_040390685.1 Pseudomonadota bacterium
GACCCCCATCCCAACCTTCCCCCTGCCTGGGGGAAGGAGCTAAAAGCCAAGCGCAATTACAGCGCCAAGACTTATGGGTAACGATTAGGTGTAGGCGAGATTGACCTTCACATACGTAGTCCGAGCCTTGCAGACAACTTAAATAATTAGCTGAACACCGAAGCTCGACGTAATTTATTTCCTCCTATAGAGCACTCAAAAACGCAGTCAAATCTACAATCTCTTGCGCCGTAAAACCAATTGCAAAACGCCTATCGTAAAACCTCACCACATCACTCAATTCCTTGGCAGAGCCATTATGAAAATATGGTGAACGCGCTGCCATCGCCCGCAAACTTGGTACTTTAACGCGGCCGATATCTTTCCATTTACCGGTTTGCAATGCTGCACCTGGGTCAGAGATTTCTATCACTTCTCCGGTGGCGCTATTCCTTAAAGTGTACAAAGGTAAATCTGGTGTGCGTACGTTGGCGGCCGAGGTTCCGGTATTAAATAAATGCGGCACCGAGTTAGTCCCAACATTCGGCGTGCTATGGCAACTGGCACAACTGCCGCGCTGCAATGGCCTTCTTAATTCGTCACCGAAGCCGCTCACATTAGAAATGTTAAATGGCTTGTTATTGAAAATCCCCTCACCTCTGGCGATGGATGCTCTGGCAATATCCATTGACGAAACCGCTGGAGGTGGCGGCGGCGCTGGCCTGCCAGGAATCGGCGGTGGCGGAGGTGGGCGATTATCCAAACCGCGCCATGCGCCAAACATGGCCATCACGTTGCGGTTAAATGGCGCGCCGGTTAAATAGTCACCAGCGGCAAGATCATTGATCCCAAAGTAAAAATTATTTATAGCCAAAGCATTGGGTCCACCACTTGCTCCTGCGGCATTCAGACTACCAGCTGCAGTGCTGCTCAATTGCGCGGTAAATAAGGATTTTTCAAAATTCACAATCGCGCGCTGTTCAACTGCCGTCAGTCCTTGCGCCGCTTGCGCATGGCCAGTGACTGCGCTATTTGATTGATGTAACAAATCAAAATCGGCAGTGGCAAAGCACTGCGCAGGCCGGCTAGCTATGATGCAAAGTTTAGAATTGGCATCACTAAAAGTTTCACGCGCATCCCACATCACCGTGTTGATAAATTTAAGATTAGTACTAGGCAAAGGCCGGCGGAACACCGAGAGCTCTGCGGCGCTGGCAAAGCCATATGGATCATCTACCTTCACCAGCACAAACTCGGCTCCGGCAGGAATCGGCAAACCAACCCGTATCAAGCCTTTATTGAGCAACATGCTATATGCCAGGCGTTTTTGCTCAAGCGTAGTCACCAGCGCATTCGGCGAATTGGCGCCATCGTTGAGTTTAAAGATAGGATCACTACCATTCGACTGGATAAATCGAGTCTGCAAACTGATGGGCGAAACGCTCCAGCCCTGGCTCTCCTGATGGCAACTGGCGCAAGCACGGCCATTACCGAAGGGTTTAAAAAACGGATTATTCGTATCGATGGTGCCAAGCGTACTCACGGTCAGCGAAGCACCGTGCGGATTCGCTTGCGGCACCGGTACTACATTGGCAGCGCTTGCCATCAAGGGTGGTGCAAGCAGCAAACCTATTTGCAGAACCCGCAGAAAATTTTTAGTTTTGTTCATCTTATTTCTCCCTATATCGTGAATGACAAGTTCTCATCGAAGCACTAGACGACACGCTCATGTTTGGTCATCAATTTTGGATAATTGATGCGGCGATAGGACAAAGGGTAATTTCGGAATATGGAGAAAAAATGGAGAAGGTGGATTTATTTTTTATTTTTTATCGGCTAATAATCGCGTCTGATTTGCTTGAAGACTTATCAAAATTATCCCAGCTCGCAGCCAAATATCAACGAAAATTAAAATTTAGAAATTGATAAATTTCATTTACTGAAATTCGACAACACGACGAAAGCGGCCTGAGAAAATATATTTAAATGTTGCCGATTTCATTGATAGAATAGAAATGACCTCGCATTCCAATGCTATCCAAAATGGGTGGGAATGTTGTGGAATTTAACTGTCGCGAAAAAACAAAATCAAAAATATATGAAGCCAACACACATAAGACTACTACTTGGGTTTCTCGCGACATTTTTTGCGCCTTTGGCATATACACATAGTGGTTTCCCACTACCTATACTGATAGCATTTCCATGGGGGAGTTTGTCTTTTTTGATTTCAACCATTCTATTTGTAACCACATCAGATTCAGGGAAGCGAATGAAACAATTTATTCTTTGCGTACTTTGCTTTCCATTATGGCTACTAGTTTTCATTGGGCCTATTAATATGAAATTATGGGATTGGTCGTGGGAACTTGTTTGGGCAATATTTTTACCGTGTGCACTTTTAATTGTGTCCGAACGCATATCGGTTCACCGTATAAAGCGGATTATTAAATTAGATGAGAATCGCCTATCATTGCCCTCGAGCGACGAGTCACAATTGACAGAAATGAAGACAACTTCTTCCACCGTATCTAAACCGACAAAACTTGTTGCCCAATTTAGCGCAATTAAGCCCGAGGGAATTTCCTACAATCGCGCAGTAATAGTTCAAGAGCGCGACAGTCTAACGCTGTCAATATATGAGGGAGAAAGTAATGAAAACCTTGTATTGACACAATCCTGTGTTGCAACAAATTGGAAAGAGCTAAATTAATATCTTGTATCCAATACGAGTTTCAGAGAAGGAGATTTTCATATTTCCAGCTAACTTATCAATCAATCTTGATTTTTTTAAAATTCCATTTTTACGATAAAAAATACAGCAAAGGCCGTAATCCGCAATAAGTAAGGCATCAATAGCCTCAGGCGTATTGCGCCGCATGGAATTATTCGCAAACGAATACGGCGCAATAGATAGAACTCATTGCGCCCGACGAATGT
>JAZJYB010000111.1:2929-8864 GCA_040390685.1 Pseudomonadota bacterium
CCTTTCATCTAATAAGTTAACAGAAGTAAAGGCTTTTATAGTTAAATTCAAATCACCAGTATGGATGCCAGATACGAATTTCCGATCATTGTATGCGAAAATATTTCAACCAGAAAGATCCACAATCGCTCCACAATTAACGATTAGAATTAGCAGCCAACTGCAATTTTTTGTCATGTAAAAATAATGTGAGCACTGCCAAAGTTCAACCCATCAATCAAGACCATCCATTTTCCAAAAAAATGGAGGAAGACTGATGCGCTTTAATATCGCCAGCAAGATCGCCGTGAGTATTATTGGTATGGTGATACTCAGCGTCGGGACGATGGCGTGGATTAGCAGCCAGAATTTGAAAGCTGGTTTCATTTCCTATCTGAACGAGCAGGAGGCGGATAATC
Organism: Pseudomonadota bacterium; assembly: GCA_040390685.1. GTDB lineage: Bacteria > Pseudomonadota > Gammaproteobacteria > Burkholderiales > Burkholderiaceae_D > Undibacterium. The sequence goes on from JAZJYB010000111.1 coordinate 3,328, forward strand.
TGCAGGAGTTGAGTAAGTTATTTGCCGCCGAATATATTCGGGATGGCAGCTTTGAGCGCTTTCACGATAACCGGCGTGCCATGCGTGAATTGCTTGATAAAATCCGGCCACAAGCTGCGCGCGCCGACGCCGACACTGCGGCTCCACCAGTTAGGCGGCCGCGGGCAGATTTGCCGCCGCTACGCGCAGAAGATGGCAGACCTAGACGACGCGCTGAGGCTGTGGCTGAAGCTAATGGCGAGGCTGCGCCAAGACGCGCAGATACCCAAGCAGCGCCACCACCGCCAGGCGACCCTACCGGTTTTGGCCAGCGCCTCTCACTGATTGCGCAGGATGGAAGAGCCCTGATCGGGCCGCAGGATGCGCCGGGTGGCAAGATTGTCGCTATCGTGGTCGACAACGTTACGGTCGGCAGCTTAAGGCTTGCGCCACAGCGGCACATTAACAATCCCAGCGGCAGTGGCTTTGTGCGTAGCCAGATTCGTCAAATGTTATGGCTGGCGGCAGGCCTGACGCTGTTTGCCATGTTATTTTCTGTGTGGCTGGCGCGCCATTTGTTACGCCCTGTCACATCACTGCAAAGTGTCACCCGGCGCATTGCACAGGGGCAGTTCGATGCCAGGGCTAACGTCATCAGCCAGGATGAACTTGGTGAACTGGCGTTGCAGGTTAATGCGATGGCGCAATCGCTGCAACACAGCGAGACGCAACGCAGAAAAATTCTGGCGAATATTTCGCATGAATTGCGCACGCCACTAACCGTCATCCGTGGTGAGATTGAGGCCATGCTCGATGGTATCCGCCACCTCGACCCTAGCGCCTTAAAATCTTTACATGAAGAAGTCTTGCGCCTGAATAAACTGATTGATGACATCCACCAGATCAACCTGGCCGACTCTGGCGACCTTAGTTATCAGCTCACGCGCATCGATCTTGTCGCGTTTATGCAAGAGAGCCTTGAACGCTTTCGTCCTAACGTCGAAAAGGCAAAATTACGCTTGATATCGCAACTGCCATCATCGCCGCTGTACATCAACGCTGATACCGGCCGGCTGAATCAGGTGATTTCGAATTTACTCGAAAACAGTATCCGCTATACCGACGCGGGCGGTTGCATACAGTGCTCGATAAGCCGCAGTGGGCCGGTGGTAGAGCTGTGCATAGAAGACAGCGCGCCAGGTGCGCCAGAAGGCACGCACGCGCGACTTTTTGAGCGACTGTATCGGGTTGACCATGCGCGCAGCCGCGAGCATGGCGGCAGCGGCCTTGGCCTGTCGATTTGCAAGGCCTTGATAGAGACGCACAACGGCAAGATTGAAGCCCTGCCCTCAGCCTTGGGCGGTGTAAAAATACTGATACGCTTGCCGGCGATTACGTGAAATTTTGTGATGGGTTCTTCAAATTGAAATCAACAGGATACTCGCAGACATGAACACGCCCGCCCGCATACTCATCGTTGAAGACGACATAAAAATAAGCGCCCTGCTGAAGGATTATTTTCTTGACAGTGGGTACAAGGTTGAGCAAGTCACGGATGGGCGCAGCGCAGTTGAATCGATACGGCGCGCTGCACCAGATTTAGTCTTGCTCGATCTGATGTTGCCGGAGCTAGATGGTCTGGAAGTGTGTAAGTCAGTGCGCAGTTTTAGCCAGGTACCGATCATCATGATTACCGCCAGGGTCGACGAGATCGACCGGCTGCTGGGCTTGGAAATAGGCGCCGACGATTATGTCTGCAAACCCTTCAGCCCGCGCGAAGTCGTCGCGCGTGCCAAAGCCCAGCTGCGGCGCGCCAGCGGAAAAGTGGTCACCAACAGCGGCCCGCGCTTTACCGTCGAGCGCGCGCAGATGCGCATCTTGATCGATGCCACTGCCCTGCCGCTGACCCCGGTTGAATTTCGCTTGTTCGCCGAGTTAATCGAACACGCTGGTCGCATCTACTCGCGCCAGCAACTACTCGACTTCGCCCACGAAGACCAGCGCGACATCAACGACCGGACCATCGATTCACATATTAAAAACATTCGCCGGAAAATTCAAAAATGCCTGCCAGAGGGAGATTATTTGCAGTCGGTGTATGGCATGGGTTATCGCTTTGAATTGCCGGAATGATGTGATGAAAAAGCAAACAGCAACACTAAGAAAAACCCGATCAACGACTTCATGTGACACACACGATCCAGAGATAGGATTATGATGAACGATTTCCATTAACGATAAAACCCACATCAAAATGCAATCAACATCTAACTCCCCTGCTACCCTGATCCAGCAACAGCTTGATGCGTATAACGCCAAGGACGTAGAAGCATGGCTTGCATGCTATGCGCACGATGCGCAGCAGTACACACTGCATGGTGAGTTGCTTGCTGCTGGACACTTCGATATGCGGCAGCGTATCACCAGCCGCTTTACCGAACCCGACTTGCATGCCAGATTACTGAATCGCACAGTGATGGCGAACATTGTGATTGATCTTGAGCTCGTTACGCGCAATTTTTCAGAAGGTAAAGGCAGCATAGAAATGCTGTGTATTTATGAGGTCATCGATGGCTTAATCCAGAAAGCTTCGTATTCAATCGGTGAGAAAAAGCTACTTAGCTAATGTGATAGCGAACGTAATACCGAACGTGATAGTTAATGTGAGGATTTGATGATGAAACTCACCAGGCTCGCGTCTCTGTTCAGTTTGATGGCACTCTTTTCCATCAACCACTGCCTTGCCCAATCACCAGTGAATAAAGTCACGCCGTCATGCGGTGAGCTAATCACGATCACAACTCACGATGCCAGCACGACCCGCTATGCCTATCATGCTGCGTCGCCGCCTGATTCGGCCTCTGCACCGATTACTTTATTGCTGCTGGCTGGCGGATCAGGTTACATCGATCTTGATGAGCAAGCTTGCCCGCGTGCGTTGAAAGGTAATTCATTGATACGCATGATGCCAATTTTTTCAGCCTTGGGTTTTGCCACCGCGCTAGTCGATGCGCCCTCGGATTATCACGGGGTAGATGGCCTGGGCGGCTACAGAATTAAGCCCTTACATGCGCAAGATCTTGGCAAGCTCATCACCGACCTGCGCGTTCGTACACAAGGCGCCGTATGGTTGGTTGGCACCAGCCGTGGCACTATCTCTGCAGTGAATGCCGCATCACGCCTAACTGGTTCTGCCGCCGCTGATGGTGTGGTGCTGACTTCAGCCTTAATGTCTGGGCAAAGCAATGCAAGGATCAGCTGGGTGGCGCAGAGCGTTTTCGATCTTCCGTTAGAAGAGATTCACGCGCCACTTTTAGTCATTGGCCACGAAAAAGATGGCTGCCCGCGCTCACCTTCGACTTTGATGGGCAAGATCCTGGCACAGAGCAAATCTGCACGCCAGAAAATGCTCACTGTGACCGGTGGCCCTGGTGACCAAGGCTCAGCCTGCGAAGGCTATTCAGCACATGGGTATATAACACAAGAAGAGGAAGTTGCCAGCGTCATTGCCCGCTTCATTCGCGGCGAAAATGACGTCTTAAAAAAATGAGCTTTACTTAAGTAGATCCGCAGAAATTTTTATCACTACTTTTTTGATGCGCATAGGCGCGTCTGGTGCGCGGCAGGGGCGGTGCAATTCTCCGGGTAAGAAAATGGCGAACATCCCCGGACGCAGCAGCAAACGTGATTCATTATCCTGTTGTGCCACAAAGGCTATATCGTGTTCTGCAAGCTGATCAGTGACCTTGCTTAAACTGGCGTTGGCTGGCGCATAGCCTATCCCTTCCTCGCCTTCTAACAAACATTGAATATCAATATACCTTGCATGAAACTCTGGCAAACCTGCTTCCCAACTTTGTGTCATCGGGTCTTGCACGAGCGCAAAAACGTTCTCGCCATCGATAGGATAACGCCCTGCTTCAAGCTGACTAAAATCTGTAAAACGTAAATAGTCGAGTGCAGATGCAATCACCGCTGGCATTGCGAATGTGGTTTGATGTAGATGGCCAAGAAACATAGTGTCCTTATAATGAGCAATGTTGGTGATTCAGATTTAATTATGCCGAGCGAGTTTCAGGTAGCATTGCGTCTTCACCGACTGGCGCCACCTTCAATAACGCCATGACGTCTTCTGGGGTGCAAGGCTTACTCAGGCAGTGATCAAAGCCAAGTGCCAGATAGGTCGCCTTACTTTGATCATCGTCATTTCCTGAATATGCCACAATCACACTCGGGACCTGAGCGGTTTTTGCCTGATATGCCCGGATGCTGATCAGCGCCTCAAAGCCGTTCATGACTGGCATTTCCAAGTCCATAATAATCAAATCTGGCCGGTGATTCATCACCGAATCAAGTGCCACTCTTCCATTGATCGCGGTTTCTAAAATCAAAGGCGGTTGAGGGATATATTCACTCATGATCATCTGATTAAATTCATCATCATCGACTAGCAATACACGCTCTATTAAGTTATCTGCACTATTGAATTCATCGGTCACGACAGTCTCCTCTTTATCCGGCTCAACCAGCACCAAGGCCGGTGCTTCGGCACGATTTAATTCTAAACTCAGCGTAGTGCCATTTTCAACTGAGGTTTCCATAGACAAATTGCCGCCCTGAATTTTCGCCAATAAATGTGACGAGTAGGTACCAAGCCCGGTGCCGCCCTCTTTGCCACTGGTAGCATATTTTGCAAAAAATCTTTCGCGCATCGATTCGGGAACGGTGCCCTCATTTTGGATATGTAAAATCACTTTCATCCCACTCTCCAGTATCACCTTGACCACAGAGTTTGGGGGGGCAGCTTCCACTGCGTTCTTCAATAGATTGGCAACGATGGAATAACATAGCGCATCCTCGGCTTGGACCCAGATGTGTGGCTGATGTCCGGCAACTTGAATCAGCACCAATTTCGATTCTGCGTGTCCTGCCAGGTCTTGAATGACACTTAACACCAGCGCAGTGAGATCGACACTGGTCGCCTCGAACACATAGTTCCCGCTCTCCATCTGGTACAGATCCAAAGAGAGGTTAATCATGTTCAGTGCGCGCCCCGCGGCGCGTTCTATCATGCTTAATACGCCTTCTTCCCTGGCATCCATGGTTCGCCCCGCCCGCAACAAATTCGGTGCCGCGACGATACTCACCAGCGGTGTTTTTAAATCGTGCCGTGCGATCCGTTCCACATCTTCTAGTGAACGCATGGCATGTTGCAATTTCTGGTTATTTTTTGCCAGTTCAACGGTACGCCGCTCTACCCTTTCCTCCAAAACTCGCTCGGAGGTTTTTAAGGAATTCACCAAGAGTTGTTGCGCTTGAAGAGCTTGGTCTTGCGCTTTTTCTTTTTCCCTGCGCATCACATTAAACCGGTCGGCCAAGGCAAAAGCCAATAACAACATCTCTAGAATCGAGCCAAACTGCAAGGCATTCACCGTCAATAAATTAGTCGGCACCAGGCCGAGCGCACGCATGACCGTGACTATCGCCGCCACACATAACATGGCAAAAGCACCGACAAAAAAATAGGCGCTGCGCTGGCGTTTAAACACGCAAAAAAG
>JAZJYB010000112.1:0-4986 GCA_040390685.1 Pseudomonadota bacterium
CAGAAGAGAAACACCATGACTGAAGATGCACAAATCCTGATCGCGCGCATGCTCGCGCACCAGACCCTGCGCCGCGAAGATAAGCTGGTTAAGCGCGCCTTATCGGATGAAAATTTCCGCGCGGATGTCGATTCGCGTTTAAAAGCTTGCGGCATGAAATTTCTCGATAACGTCTACGCCGATCACGTCACGCTGGCCTTGACGCGCGACAGTGAATCGAAAGTTTTCGGCACCAAAGAGACCTGGCAAAACAATAATTTCAGCTTGGCGCGCGATGGCGTCGCACTGCTGGTGGTCCTCTGGGCACTGATCATTTTGCCCAAGCGCGAAAGACAGGAAGCGCATCAACTCGCGGAAGAAGAACAGAACGATATGTTCGGCAAAGAAAAACCGATGCCGCGTGCAGAAGAATCGTCCATCGGCATTTCCTACCGTGCCCTGCTGGCCGATTTCGGCGACAAGCTGGGCAAGAAAACTCGCATGGATATGAACCTTGGCCAACTCGCACGTCTGGGTTTTATCGAACGCAAAACCGACCTGATTTTAGAAGGCCCGTTGCTCGATCTGATGATGGATACCGACACCCTCAAAGACCGCATCATCAACGGCGCGCTCTCGGATATTTTCCCGCATCATGTACAACGCACACCGGCCGTGCTGCAGCTGGTTGCTGACTCAGTTGAAGCACCAAGCGACGCGACAGTTACTCTTGACGTTCCTGACACCACTGAAAAAGAAGAAGAATAAAAACTATGTTTCATATTAAATCTTTAGAACTGGTGCACTGGGATTACTGGCAGCGCATCAAGAACATCCCACTCGATGCCAAGATCATTACCATCGCCGGCCAAAACGGCAGCGGCAAGACCACCCTGCTCGATGCGTTGCGCACGCTGTTCGGTCTTGAATGTTCCATGGGCCGATCCTACAAACATTACGCGCGTCATTCCGGCCAGCAGAATTCATGGATACGCGCCGTGGTCGACAATAGCGCGGTCGGGCCGCAGATTTCGAACCGCCCTTTCCGTCTGTCTGGTCTGTATGAAGACGACGTCACGCTGTTTTGCAAGATAGAAAAAAACGGCGGCGACTGGAAGCGCCAATACCTGATGCGCGGCGGCAAAGTAGAGATAGAAGAAGTGCAAGATGCCAACGACTGGCTAGGCGTAGAAAACTACCGCAAACGTCTCTCGCACGCTGGACTGTCAAGCGCGATGGGCAAGGTGCTGGCGCTGGAACAAGGCGAGACCGACAAGCTCTGTGAATACGCACCACGTCAATTACTCGATCTAGTATTTCAGGTTTTCGGCGACAAGGAAGTGCTGGATGCCTACGATGACGCCAAACGCCACCAGCGCGATACCGAAACCGAATTGCAGCATTTTGAGACTGAATTCGAAGCCGCAAAAACCAATCTCGAAGGCCTGCGCCTGCGCGTTGCCAACTACCATCAGTGGGAAGCGCTGAACAAAGAAAAACGTGATCTGCAAGAAGAGATTTTACCAACGCTGCAATACCACGAAGCGCTGGAACACGCAGCAGCCACCAGCGCCTCGCTACGTGGCAGCAAGCGTTTTTTGAAGACGCAGGAAGATGGCTTGTCAGAGCGACGTGGCAGCCTTGCGATGCAGGCGCAAGCCCGCACCGAAGCACAGCAACATGAAGCGGCGCTGGAAGCGGAAGAATCCACCCTGCGTGAAAAATTGCAGCACATTAATACCAAACTCAAGCCGCAAGAAAGCCTGCTTGAACAAAAAGCCCGTCTGCAAAAGTTAGCAGCAGAAGCCGATGCCGACATCGCCAACGTGGCCGATGATCTGGAGAAAAAAGAAGCCGAACTCTCGCAGCAAAGACAAGAGCGCGACACACTTTCCGCCCGCATTGCAGCCGAGATGGAAACCATCAGCGCCCTGCAAGGAAAGACTGCGCTGGCTGATCCTGAGAACGTAAGGAGTATGCGACGCGCACTGAACGACGCTAACATCGCGCACAGCATGTTGCCCGAGATCGTAGAAGTCACTGACCAGAAATGGCAAGGCGCAGTCGAAGGCGTATTGCGCGGCTACACCTCGGTGATCTTGTTGGACAAAGCCAGCGACGCCAGCGCCGCGTATCGCATCGGCGAGAAGCAACGTTACAGCCACTTCATCGTGCCAGACCGTATCAACGCACCTAGCGTCAAAGACAAGAGCCTGCTGTCGGTGGTTAACTTCACAGCGCAAGCGCCAGCCTGGCTGATCGAGCAACTGCAGCGTATCGATACCGTCGACAATATTGATGTAGGGATGAAGCAATCCAAGTCGCAGGAATGGATCACGCCCGACGCTTACCACTTTGAACGTCGTGGCGGACGCTCGCTGTTTGTCGAAGCATCGCGCTATCGCTTCGGCAGCGCTGGCCGCACGCAAAGGCTGGAAGCCTTGCAAAGATCCTTGCCGCGTCTGCAATCGCAGGAAGATCAGCTCACCATCAATATCAGTAAACTCGCTAGCGAAATCAGCGCCTTCAAGACCAGACTCGCGGGTGTCGATGCGGCAAAAGAACTCAGCGCAAGACATGCAGAATTTGAAGAGGCCAGCCACCATATCCAGCCGTTAAGACAGCAGCGCATCGAGGTAGGAACGCGCCTGGGTGAGATTTCGCCACTACTGAAATCCGCCACCGAGCAACGCACAGTAGCGCACCTGAAATGGGAACAAGCCAAGGCAGCGATCAGCGACGCCGAAGCGCAACTCCGCGGTTCAGAAAAACGCCAGATCGAAGAACGCAAGGCGCAATTCGAAACGCTTAAATCCATGCGTGAAACCTGGCACACACTGCCGCACAACTGGAAGCGCAGCTCGCATAGAAAAGAGCTGGTAGCAGAACACGAAAACGCCCACCAGATAGAATTGCGCCTGCGCAGTCTCGGCAATATTCTGGCCAAAGATGACTGGGAAGTAGACTCAGCGGTAGTCGATCAATACGTACGCCTCAACACTCTGCTGCAAGGTCGCCAGGCCGAAACCGACGAGCGCCGCTACCAAAATAACCGCGCCATGGAAGCCACCGTCAACGCCCGCACCGCCTACATGGACAGGCTGCGCTACACCATCAAATCCTATAGCAAGAACATCAAGCAACTAGGCGAACTGGCAGGCATCGAAGTCCACACCGATCCGGTCAAGCTGGAAAACGACGACATCCAGCTAGCTCAAGCAGGCTTGCACGTACGCTTCAAATTCGACGGCAAAGGCCCAATAGGGATGAACGACGGCGAAGCCTCCGGCGGCCAGCAAGTAATGAAATCGCTGATCCTGTTAATCGGACTATTAAAATCAGAAGACGGCTCAGGCGGCTTCGTCTTCATCGACGAACCGTTCGCCCATCTGGATATACGCAACATCCAGCTGGTAGGCGAGTTCCTGAAAAACACCGACGCGCAATACCTGATGACCACACCGCTGACGCACAACACCGACGTCTACGATCCTTCGGAACTCACGCTGATCACCAGCAAGAAGAAAAAAGACACGGAATGGGCGCAACCGATTTTTGTCTTGCAGCGTAAAGTGGAGAAAATTAAGGATTTGCGGGCTTGATGCTTTAAAAAGTAGGGCGGGTTATAACCCGCCGTTTTTAATCGAACCGATGGCGGGTTGCAACCCGCCCTACATGACTGTTGAATTTAATAGATTTAACAAAAAAATAAAGGTTATTTATGTGGGATGAATTAGAAAATATTTCTGTTTAACTTGCCATCGGCACAATAACTATATCCTCAATTCTCGTTGCTTCATTTGGCTCCAGTTCCATCGCAATCAAAAATTTTCTCACATTTTTTATAATACAGTTCGTTATCGTCGCTATCTTTTTGATTGTGCGTGTGCGCGGTGGATTGTTAATAGGAGCATCAGTTGGGCTTGCTCTTGTAACTATATTTGAGACTTTTTGGGAGCTTTGTGTGCATCAGGGTCCAAATTCGATGCCGTTCTTCGTGTACATAATTTTTTGCCTTCCCTCGGTTTTCGTTGGATTGACACTATTTTGTTTTTTCACAATTAGTTGGAGAGCGCAATCAGTTCACCGGTCTTTCATTGCAGGACTGATCGGAACAACGTGGATAATTGTATTCTATGTAATTGGGGGAACTTTATGGGAAACCGTTAACAAAATAATGCGGTGAAACCTGAAACCCACATTGATCAAAGGCCGTAACCTGCAATCGTAGGGCGTCAATAGCCGCAGGCGTATTGCGCCGCATGGGATGTGTTAAATTACCCCGATGCCAAATTACCGACGCGCCTGGCATCCGGGCGGCACCTACTTCTTCACTGTCAATTTACTTGAACGATCCGGTAATGATCTACTGGTACGCCATATTGATCTGTTACGTGAATCGGTAAGGGTGGTGCGCGCTGCGCATCCATTTACTATCCATGCATGGGTGGTATTACCGGATCATTTGCATTGTGTGATCGAGTTACCTATTGGCGTCACGGATTTTGCCTCGCGCTGGCGCCTCATCAAAGGCCACTTTTCGAAATCCTTACCGAAAACTGAATTGCTATCGGCGACGCGTATGCTCCGTGGTGAACGAGGCATTTGGCAAAGGCGTTTCTGGGAGCATCTAATTCGTAACGAGAAGGATTACTCTGCTCATATGGATTACGTGCATATCAATCCACTCAAACATGGTTTGGTTAAACGAGTATCGGACTGGCCTTTTTCAACTTATCATCTTTTGGTGGAACAAGGCGTCTATCCAACAAATTGGGCAGGCGGTGATGAAGACGATGTGAAACATTTTCGACTAATCCATGCGGCGCAATACGCCTGCGGCTATTGACGCCCTACTTATACAACTTACGGCCTTGATCACCAGCGAGAAGAAAATAGACACAGAATGAGCAAAAGCGATTTTTGTCTTGCAGCGTAAGGTGGAGAAGGATTTGCGGACTGGTGGCGCGTTTCACTCGATACTTGCACCACTGGCCAAGAAATCGG
>JAZJYB010000113.1:0-15261 GCA_040390685.1 Pseudomonadota bacterium
TTCCTTACACAGGTAGTGGCGTGATGGCTTCAGCTATCGCCATGGACAAAATTTTTACCAAAAAAATCTGGCAACACCATCAATTACCGACGCCGGGCTATGCTGTCTTGACGCCTGATACGGCGCTGCAAAACGTGGTCAATGACTTGGGTTTGCCGTTAATTGTCAAGCCACCGCATGAGGGCTCGACTATCGGCATTACTAAAGTTAATTCGGCTAGTGAAATGGATGCAGCATATGCATTGGCGGCGCAATTTGACGATGAAGTGTTGGCCGAAGAATTTATCCAGGGACGTGAATTGACGGTTGCGGTATTGGGTGTTGGCGCGCAGGCTTATGCCTTACCGGTAATTGAGATTGTGGCGCCAGAAGGAAACTACGATTATCAGAATAAGTATTTTACTGACGATACCAAATATCTTTGCCCGGCACCGCTGGATGTCGCGCTAACTGAGCACATACAAAAAATATGTGTGGACGCATATCGTGCGATCAATTGTGAAGGCTGGGCCAGGGCTGATGTTTTATTGCGGGCGTCGGACAATCAGCCTTTCCTGATCGAGATCAATACTTCGCCAGGAATGACAACACATTCGCTGGTGCCGATGGCGGCGCGTGCAGCAGGAATGAGCTACGAAGATGTGTGCATGGAAATCTTGCAAACGGCGCGCTTAAAAATTAAATCAGAAGAAAAAAAAGGAAGTAACTAGTCCATGTGGCAGGACGTCAAAATGTTAAATACTGCTGCCAATGCTCTATTTGGCATTGTACTGCTGTCTTTAACATTGTCATTCGTCTGGTGGGTGATACAGCGTCCGATGTTTACTTTGAAAGTGATACAGGTTGAAGGTGTGGAGAAAAATCCTTTGAGGCATGTGAATGTGCTGACCATAAGGGATTCCGCTCTGCCAAAAATACGCGGCAATTTTTTCACCACGAATCTTGATGTAGTTCGCACTGCTTTTGAATCTGTGTCTTGGGTACATAGGGCGAGTGTACAAAGGGCATGGCCAAACAAACTGATTGTGACTTTGGAAGAACATCAAGCTTTAGGAACCTGGGGTGAAGATGGTCGATTAATGTCGGTTAAGGGCGACGTGTTTACCGCGAATCTGGCCGAAGCGGAAGAGGATGCTGATCTGGTCGCATTCGCAGGACCTGAGGGAAGCGAGAAAGAAGTCTTGGCACGTTTTTTTGAATTGAAAGAATGGTTTTCTAAGATCAGTCTGGTGCCAGAACAAGTAAATTACTCCAGCCGATATGCCTGGAGTTTGAAGTTAAATAACGGCATGAAGGTGGAATTGGGGCGCGTGCAAGATGAGACAACTTTGAAAAAACGTGTGGGACAGTTATTGCTGGTGTACCCACAGTTACTAGCCAGTTTGCAAGACAGTATTGAGAGTGTGGATATGCGCTATCCAAATGGACTAGCGCTAAAATCCAGTCATGGTGATTTTGGGTTGAAAAGCAAACGAAAGTAAGTGGAGTGACATGATTAAAGATGCGAAAAATCTGATCGTCGGCCTGGATATAGGCACGTCAAAAGTAGTGGCCGTGGTCGCCGAAGTCATGCCCGATGGGCGGCATGAAGTGATCGGTCTTGGGCAGCACGAATCCAAGGGATTGAAAAAAGGCGTGGTCGTAAATATCGAGGCCACCGTCGAATCGATCCGTCGCGCGCTTGAAGAAGCCGAGTTAATGGCCGATTGCAAAATCAGACACGTGTATACCGGAATCGCCGGCAGCCATATCCGCAGTTTTAATTCCAGCGGAATGGTCGCGATTAAAGATAAGGAAGTCACAGCTGCAGACGTTTCGCGCGTGATCGAAACCGCTAAAGCGGTGAACATTCCAACCGATCAGCAATTGCTGCATACCCTGCCGCAAGAGTTTATCGTCGATAGCCAGGATGATGTGCGCGAACCGATAGGGATGAGCGGCATTCGTCTGGAGGTTAAAGTACATATCGTGACCGGCGCAGTGTCGGCTGTGCAAAACATTGTGAAGTGCGTACGCCGTTGTGGCCTCGAGGTGTCTGACCTTATCTTGCAACCGATGGCTTCGGCTGAAGCGGTGTTGACCAAAGACGAAAAAGAACTCGGCGTAGTCTTGATCGATATTGGCGGCGGCACTACCGACGTGGCAGTTTTCAGTGAAGGGGCAATCCGCCACACCGCTGTGATCCCTATCGCGGGTGACCAGATCACGAACGATATCGCCATGGCTTTACGCACGCCGACTTCAGAAGCGGAAGAAATAAAAATCCGTTTCGGCTTAGCCAAACAGGTGTTGGCCGATCCGTCCGATACCATCGAAGTGCCAGGGCTTGGTGACCGTGGTCCGCGTTCATTATCAAGACAGGCCTTGGCCGCTGTGATCGAGCCGCGCGTGGAAGAATTATTCGCGTTAGTGCATCAAGTTGTGCGCGAGTCGGGTTATGAAGATGTACTGTCTTCAGGCATCGTGCTCACCGGTGGTTCATCAACTATGCCTGGCATGGTCGAGATGGCGGAAGATATATTTTTAAAGCCGACCCGACTGGGTATGCCGGCTTATACCGGGCAGTTAGCGGACGTGGTACGTAGTCCAAGATATGCGACAGTTTTAGGGTTGTTGTTGGAAGCGAAGAAGCAGTATATGCGCGGTCATATCGTCACAAATCAGGAAGGTTCTGCTAAAGCGGTATGGCAACGCATGAAAGAGTGGTTTTTAGGGAATTTTTAGAGGAAATTTAGCTAAATTTTTTCATAAAAATGTGCTTATTATTTTATAATGTTTAGATCTACAGTTTTTAGTCGCTAGGCCTCACATCGGGTGATGCTTAGCGACTAAAAACTGCCTACTTGGAGGATGCATGATGGAGTTCGATATGGTCGATAACGCTACACAAGGCACCGTAATCAAGGTTGTTGGCGTCGGTGGCGCGGGCGGTAATGCGGTTCAGCACATGATTAACAAAGGTGTTTGCGGCGTTGAGTTCATCGCTGCAAATACTGATGCACAAGCGCTGACCCAATCTAAAGCACATAACGTCATTCAGATCGGTGAAACCGGTTTAGGTGCGGGTATGAAACCTGAAGTCGGCCGTCAGTTGGCCGAAGAGTCACGCACACGTATTGAAGACGCATTGCGTGGCGCGCACATGGTATTTATTGCCGCCGGTATGGGTGGCGGAACTGGCACCGGTGCTGCACCGGTGGTCGCGCAAATCGCCAAAGAAATGGGCGCCTTGACAGTTGCGGTGGTCTCCAAACCTTTTTCCTATGAAGGTAAAAAGTGTATGGACATCGCTGACGAAGGTCTTGAAGCGCTGTCCAAGCATGTCGACTCTCTCATCATCATTTTGAATGAGAAACTCGAAGAGATTTACGAAGACGACAGCATGATCGAGTGGCTGCAACATGCCGACAATGTCCTGAATAATGCGGTTGCCGGTATCGCCGAAATCATCAATGTGCCTGGTCATATCAATGTCGATTTCAATGACGTGAAAACGATTATGGGTGAGCAGGGCAAAGCGATGATGGGTACAGCCACCGCTTCCGGTGTTGATCGCGCCCGCATCGCAGCCGAACAGGCAGTTGCATCACCGCTGCTAGACGGTATCGATTTGTCTGGCGCGCGCGGTGTCTTGGTTAACGTCACGGCGAGCCGCAATCTCAAGGGTAAAGAAATCAAGGAAGTCATGGCAGCGGTACGTGCCTTCGCTGCAGACGATGCCTCGATTGCTCAAGGTATCGCCTATGATGATGCTATGGGTGATGACATTCGCGTCACGGTTGTTGCTACTGGTCTCGGTCGCGGCAAGAAAAATATGCAATTGGTGCAAACGCCGATGCTGCGTACCGGTACACATAATGAACCTATCATGGCGACGGCTGCGATGATGCCTGCCTTAAATTCTGGCATGGGATCTGCGTCGGCTGGTTTTGATGGTTTGAGTAAGCCAGCAGTGTGGCGTCGCGAATCGGCATCCGATCAGGTCCGCGCTTTAGAAAAAAATGGCATGGAAACTTATGATATTCCTGCATTTTTACGCAAGCAAGCTGACTAGCTCTAGTCTGTTCTCATTCTATTTGATGTATCCTAAATCAAATAGAAAATAACAAAACGCCAGTGTCTCCGGACGCTGGCGTTTTGCTTTCAGCAGGAAAATCTATACTCAGGCATACTTGCGCTCAGCTCGCGACTGGAACGACATAGCATTCCGGAGCGATGTGATTAATTTCTATATATGGAGCCAAATATGACAATCAAGATCGGTGAAAAATTACCTGAAGGCAGCCTAGCTGAATTTATCGAAGTTGAAGCGGAAGGCTGTTCCCTCGGCCCGAATACTTTCAATGTGGCGGATTTGACTAAAGGCAAAACAATTGCAATCTTCGGATTGCCTGGTGCATACACACCTACTTGTTCAGCGAAGCATGTCCCTGGATATGTGGCAAACGCGTCTGCATTAAAAGCAAAAGGCGTTGATGAAATTTGGTGCATCTCAGTTAATGATGCATTTGTGATGGGTGCATGGGGTCGCGATCAGAAATCGACTGGTATCGTTCGCATGATGGCGGATGGCAATGCGGCGTTTAGCAAAGCTTTGGGTCTCGATGCAGATTTCAGTAAATTTGGCATGGGTACACGCTCACAGCGCTACTCTATGCTTGTGGTGGATGGCACAGTAATGCAATTGAACGTTGAGCAAGGCGGCGCTTTTGAAGTGTCGAATGCAGAAACGATGTTGGGACAGTTGGCATAAAGCTTCGCAATACTTCAGCTCAGTTTTCAAGAAGCCGGTCTAGACAAGAGATTGTCGCACCGGTTTTTTCTTGGGCAGAGCTCGAAAGCGACGAATCTCGAAACAGCTATAATAGTCGGATGTTAAAACAAAGAACAATCAAACAGCAAGTCAAGACAGTCGGCGTCGGCGTCCATTCCGGTACTAAAGTTGATCTGGTCTTGCGCCCGGCTCCTATCGATACCGGCATCATCTTCACTCGTACTGATTTGACGCCCCCCGTGGTTTTTCATGCGCAGGCGATGAATGTTGGCGACACGCGCATGGCATCGACCTTGATTGCCGAGGGGCAGAAAGTCTCTACCGTCGAGCATTTATTGTCGGCTTGTGCGGGTTTGGGGATTGATAATTTGTATATTGATGTCAGCGCTGAAGAAATCCCTATCATGGATGGATCAGCTTCCTCGTTCGTGTATTTATTGCAGCAAGCCGGAATGCAAGAACAGCAGGCCGCCAAGAAATTTATCAAGGTGATCAAACCAGTCGAGATCCATGAAGGAACTGGTAAGTCGGAAAAATGGGCACGATTGGAGCCATTTGATGGATTCAAATTGCATTTTTTCATCGAATTTAATCACCCTGCAGTGGATGGAACTACCCAGACCGCCGAGGTAGATTTCGCCAAAATATCTTATGTCAAAGATGTGGCACGAGCGCGCACTTTTGGCTTCATGCAGGATGTGGAAATGTTAAGGGGCATAGGCCTGGCACGCGGTGGTTCTATGGAAAACGCCATCGTCATGGATGAATACCGGATCTTAAATGCCGATGGTTTGCGTTTTGATGATGAGTTCGTACGCCATAAAATACTCGATGCCATTGGTGATTTGTATCTGATTGGGCACCCTTTGCTAGCTAGTTATAGCGCCCATAAATCTGGTCATGGCCTGAATAATCAGCTATTACGTGCCTTGTTGGCACAGCCTGATTCGTATGAGATCGTCACTTTTTCTGAAACAGCTTCTGCTCCAGCGTCTTACTCTGAACAAGAGCAAAGGGAGTGGGTATTATCGTAATTCTAATTCTAATTCTAAATCATTCATGTCGTTGTCGCCTTCGCCTCGCGGTGCTATAGCACTGTCTTCGGCTAGTCTCCTAGACGCGAATGATTTGGAAATGGGAAAAGCGGTGATTTATTCGTCAGTATTTTGCTGATGTCGCCTCACCAGCCGATGCAAGGCCGCTTTCAAAGCATCATTTTGTGGCGTGTCCTCAAGAGCGTTTTCTAGCTCGCCAAAAGCACGAACGGCCGGATCCGACAGAACCAATTGTTTTACTGGCAAAGGTTTTTCCACCGTTTTCTTAACTTGTACTTTAATCCGTATTGCGTTAATCTGCCATCCCCGCTGTTGCAATTGAGATTGCAATTTCGGCAATTGTTGCTTTAGCTTACTTGCTAATGCCGCATTGGGAGTGGACAGGGTTAATTGCTCATCTGCTAGTTGCAAAACCTCGCAACTGTCAAATATCGCGGGCAGGATAGTCCCGCATTCTTTTTGCAGTGATGCATTTCGTCTTATCGTTGGAAGTAACGGAGATAATTTATCGTTACTGGCTAAAAAAGAAGCGACGCCACTTGCCGCAAAAAGTTTTTTGCCGCGCTTGATATTGATTCGAAAAGGAGGAGGTGAGGATGTTTCCATATGCGCCACATTATCACATCTATTTCTCGCTTGATCATAGACAAATTCATAGGGAAATGAACTAATGCAAATTATTGTCATGCATTCGCGATTTACGCAGGCCAAGTCGATTACGCTTACTTCCAGGCACATTATTCTTTCGGCTTTCATCTTTTTGATTTCTATTATGTTTTGCTCGGTCGTGATGATGGCAATGGCTTTGCGTTTGGCAAATAGCGACGTGCCTTTCTTAAAAGATTTGATGCCCGCTAATGTTAGTGGAGCACTCACTAACGATCCCAATGCCAAAGATCGATTTGTCAAACAGAACTTGACCGCGATGGCGATTAAATTGGGCGAAATGCAGGCGCAATTGATACGACTCGATGCTTTGGGTGAGCGAGTTCAGGGCTTGGCAGGAGTCAAGCCAGAGGAGTTTAATTTTAAGGAATCACCGGGTCGAGGTGGCCTGGAAAGCTCCGGGAGAATCGCGCCAAAAGAGCTGAATATGTCGGAGTTTCAAGCTGCGTTAGATGCAATCTCTAAGGATGTTGAGCAACGATCGGATTATTTAAATGTAGTTGAAACCAAGTTAATGGGATTTAAGGTGCAGTCGAAGTTGTTGCCGACCATTCTACCAGTCAATGTCAGTTACAACGCCTCTGGATTCGGTTGGCGTTTAGATCCATTTTCTGGCCATAGCGCATTTCACGAAGGGATAGATTTTTCCGGCCCAACCGGTACGCCGATAGTCGCTTCGGCGGGCGGAGTGATTATCGCCGCGGAGTATCACCCACAATTCGGCAATATGTTGGAAATTGATCATGGTGGAGAGATCGTGACGCGCTATGCCCACACTTCAAAGATCTACGTCAAGCTCGGTGATATTGTGAAACGCGGCCAGCATGTCGCCGATATTGGCTCGACCGGCAGATCAACTGGTGCGCATTTGCATTTCGAAGTACGGGTCAAGGATATACCGCAAGACCCGCATAAATTTTTGAGCGCGGGAGCAAATCAGGCAAATTTGGCCGACTTGAGTCAAAAATAAACTTGATTAAGCTTGATATTGCGCGTTTAGCCTCCAATTCTCAGTGGTGTAAATGCCGCGTCCCATCGGTTTTCCCGGAAAACCGCGCTACGCATGGTAAAATCGCGAGTTAGTCTATGTTGCTGCCAATGTAAGTTTGTTGGCGGTTTTTTTTAAGAATCCCATTACTCATTCATCGCATGTCATTCCTGACCAAGATATTCGGTAGCCGTAATCAACGGCTCTTGAAGCAATACCAAAAAACTGTGCGTGACATCAACGCGCTGGAACCCCAGCTGGAAGCTTTGTCGGATGAGCAATTGCAAGCGAAGACTTCCGAATTTAAAGCACGATTGGCGCAGGGAGAGACCCTTGATGCGATTTTGCCGGAAGCCTTTGCAGTATGTCGTGAGGCGAGTAAACGGGTATTGAAGATGCGTCACTTCGACGTGCAAATGATAGGCGGCATGGTGCTCCATTATGGCAAGATTGCTGAAATGGGCACGGGTGAAGGTAAGACGCTGATGGCGACTTTGCCTATCTATCTGAACGCCTTGTCAGGCGACGGCGTGCATGTCATTACCGTCAATGATTATTTGGCGCAGCGTGATGCCGAATGGATGGGTAAGCTGTATGGCTGGCTAGGTCTGACTACCGGTGTCAATCTGTCTCAATTAGAGCACGATGCCAAACAAACCGCTTACGCATCGGACATCACTTACGGTACGAATAACGAATTTGGTTTTGATTATTTGCGCGACAACATGGTGTATGAAGCCAAAGATTGCGTGCAACGCAGCCTTAACTTTGCGGTGGTCGATGAAGTCGATTCGATTCTGATTGATGAGGCCCGTACGCCTTTGATTATTTCAGGCCAGGCCGAGAATCACACCGAACTGTATTACAAGATCAATGAAGTTCCAAAATTATTGACTTTGCAAATTGGTGAAGAGACACCGGATGGCAAAGGGCAGGTCGAAGTGCCAGGCGATTACACCAAGGACGAAAAAGCGCATCAGGTCTTGTTGACCGAAGCCGGACATGAGAACGCCGAGCGCATTCTGACTCAAATGGGCTTGTTGCCTGAAGGCGCATCCTTGTATGATGCCGCGAATATTTCTTTGATTCATCACCTGTATGCGGCTTTGCGCGCACACGCTTTGTATTTCAAAGACCAGCACTATGTGGTGTTGAATGACGAGATTGTGATTGTCGATGAGTTTACTGGTCGCATGATGACTGGACGTCGTTGGTCAGATGGTTTGCACCAGGCGGTTGAAGCTAAAGAAGCCGTAAAGATTCAAAACGAAAATCAAACCTTAGCTTCTATCACTTTCCAGAATTACTTCCGCATGTATACCCGCTTGTCGGGCATGACGGGTACTGCTGATACTGAAGCTTACGAATTTCAAGAAATTTATGGCTTGGAGACGGTGGTCATTCCGCCGAATCGTCCGTCGTTGCGTAAAGACCGACAAGATCAAGTGTATAAATCCGCCGAAGAAAAATACGGCGCGATGCTCAAGGACATTCAAGACTGTTACGAGCGCGGCCAGCCAGTTTTGGTGGGCACCACCTCGATTGAAAATTCTGAGTTGCTGTCAGATATATTGACCAAGGCAAAATTGCCGCACAACGTGTTGAATGCAAAACAGCATGCACGTGAGGCAGAAATTATTGCGCAAGCGGGACGTCCGAAAGGTATTACTATCGCTACCAATATGGCTGGTCGCGGTACCGATATCGTGCTCGGCGGCAATGTCGCCAAACAGGTGCAATTGATAGAAGCTGACGACAAGCTTTCTGATAGCGACAAGCAACAGCAGTCGCAAAAACTCAGTGACGAATGGCAGTCTTTGCATGAACATGTTGTTGCTGCAGGAGGCTTGCATATAGTCGGCACTGAGCGTCATGAATCTCGTCGTGTTGATAACCAATTGCGTGGCCGTTCTGGTCGCCAGGGTGATCCTGGGTCTTCGCGTTTTTATCTGTCGCTGGATGATTCCTTGCTGCGCATTTTCGCCGGTGACCGTGTGCGCGCCATCATGGACAGGCTGAAAATGCCGGAAGGCGAACCGATCGAGGCGGGTATAGTTAGCCGTTCAATTGAATCGGCGCAGCGCAAAGTAGAAGCGCGCAACTTTGACATTCGTAAGCAATTGCTGGAATACGATGATGTGGCGAACGACCAGCGCAAGGTTATTTATCAACAGCGTAACGAATTACTTGAAGCGCAGGATATGTCGGAATTAATGACATCTTTACGCGCAGGTATGTTCCAGGACGTCGTCAGAACATATGTGCCAGAAGAATCGGTAGAGGAGCAATGGGATATTCCAGCACTGGAGGCAACTCTCGCAAACGAATGGGCGCTTGACCTGCCGATCGCTAAAATGCTGGAAGCCGAACCTAATCTGACAGATGAAGATATCCTCGAGCGCGTGCAAAAAACTGTTGATGAAGCTTATGCTGCGAAAGTAGCGATAGTTGGTCAGGAATCGTTTGCAGGCTTTGAGCGTAGCGTGATGCTGCAAAGCATAGATTCGCATTGGCGCGAGCATTTGGCGGCATTGGATCATCTGCGACAAGGTATACATTTGCGTGGCTATGCGCAGAAAAACCCTAAACAGGAATACAAGCGCGAAGCTTTTGAATTATTTAGCCAGATGCTTGATTTGATCAAGAACGAAGTGGTCAAAACGGTAGTCACAGTGCGGATACAATCGCGTGAAGAAATTGAAGCGGCTGAGCAACAAATGACGCAGGCGCAGATCGAGAACGTGCATTACCAGCATGCTGATTTTGATGCGAACGCTTCTCCGGAAGAGATGTTGGCACCAACTTCAAACGCGGAACACGGAGCTGCGCAGCTGCAGGTGACTAACGGTTTCAAGATCGGCAGAAATGATCTTTGCCCTTGTGGCAGTGGTAAAAAATTCAAACAATGTCATGGGAAGTTAGGCCAACCCGAACCTATTTTCAATATAGGGCGCAATGATCTTTGCCCATGTGGTAGCGGCAAAAAATACAAGCAATGCCATGGTAAATTAGCATAAGCGTTTGTGAAGTAGCAATAAAAAAGGACGGATATTCCGTCCTTTTTTATTGCTCACTATTCTTGCTCAGCGTTACTTAGTTTTACTCACTGCTGCTCACTCAAGCAATTTTTTAGTTTAAGTAGTTCACGTTCTAACGCTAAGAAATCTTCTTCGCGATATCCGGTAAAACTTTGTCGCCCTTGTTTTACCACTTGCGGAAAAATGTCAGCGAAAGTTTGCTCTCCAGCGGGAGTGAGTTTCACAAAAAACTGTCGCCTATCGTCATCCCCCTGCGTGCGCGCAATTAATCCTTTTTTGTCAAGTCTATCGAGTACACCTGTCAGTGTGCCTTTTGTGATCAGGGTTTTTTCACCTAGTTCTTTACAGGTCATTCCAGCGGTGTTTCCAAGGGTGGCAATGATGTCGAATTGCGACTCGGTAAAACCAAAAGCACGTACCCGGGCAGAAGAATTTTTCTCGAACATCTGCATGCATTCCGCCAGGAGCCGTATGCTGCGTAGATAACGTTTATCCATAATGACCGATGAAAAGACAGAGTGGCTGAGCGCAAAAGCCCGCCACTCTATTACAAAAAAATTTAGTCAACTTTGACAGCTTCAACTTGGATGGCCAGCTTTACTTCAGGTGAAAAACCCCAGTTGACCGCATAGTTCAAACCAAAATCAGCACGATTAAATGTCGCGCTTGCATCTGCGCCGCAGACTTCTTTTTTCATCATCGGATGCATGATGCATTTGAATTTGCTGATGGTCAGTGTTACAGGTTTTGTCACGCCTAGCAAAGTTAATTCGCCGTCTATCGAGGTCGGATTATCACCGCTAAATTTGATGGATTTACTCTTGTATACCACTGTCGGGAATTGTTCTACGTTGAACATATCTTTGGACTTGGCGTGACCATTCATTTTTTCATGGCCGAAATCGAGCGAAGTAGTGTCAATCGTAATATCGAGCGCGCCGGTTTTGGCGGCGCGGTCCAGTACAACCGTACCGCTGGTTTTAGTGAATTTTCCACGCCATGTTGAAGTACCAAAATGATCTGCTTCAAAACTCGGGTAAGTATGATTTGGATCGATGCTGTAGGTATTTGCCAGGCTAGGCGCGGCTGCAACGATAAGTGATGCAATGATAGTAGTGCTGAAAAAATGACTTAATTTCATAGTGATACTCCGTGGTGATTGAATAAAAAATTGCAGACTTATTGAGACGTTACAACGTGAAACTTAATAACTACTTCATCGGCAACCATGCTGGTGTCTTTCCACTCGCCTTCACCAATACTGAAAGCGAGGCGTTTGATCGGTAGCACGCCGTCAAATACTTGATTGCTGCCTTCTTTCTTGATACTTAAGGGAAAACTGGTCACGATAGTTTTGCCTTTGATGCTCAAGTTGCCAGTGACATCCAATTTGCCATTAGCACCAGCTTTCATGCTGGTAGAAACGAAATTCGCTTTAGGAAATTGAGCGGCGTTAAACCATTCCTTTTTGAGAACTTCCTTGTTGTATTCAGGATCACCCAGATCAAAACTTGTGACATCAATCTCTACGGTCGCTTTAGATGCTTCTGGTTTGGCGCTGTCGTAATCGATGTTGGCGCCGAATTTTGTAAACCTGGCATCGACCGGGACATTCATTTGCTTAAATACGATACCGACCGTGCTTTTGGAGGTATCCAGTTTGCAGATGGCGGCCAGCGCTGGAATGGCAAGCGCCACTGTGATGATGGCAGCAGCGATTTTTGTAGGTCTAGACAGGCGTGACGATATGTGTAAAAACGGGGGCATATTTTTTCCTTAATGATCAATTTTTAAATTTATTTTCCAGGTAGCATGCGCTGGAAGATGCCATCTTTATCGATGAAGTAATGTTTCAATGCTGCGGCCACATGCAGGCTCACTACGATCAAAAGTACCGTCGTTAATACTTCATGTAACTCTTTTAAAATAGGCTTGAGTTCAGGATTCGGCCCTATGATAGTTGGTAATTCAATTAGCTTAAAATACACCACCGGAATGCCTGCCGCTGAGGTATAAAAATAGCCAGACAATGGCACTGCAAACATCAAGAAATACAAGAATATATGGGTGGCATTGGCCAGTTGTTTCTCCCATTTCTTCATGCTATCTGGATACGCTGGCGCACCCAAGAGTAAACGCGACAGCAAACGCACGGCGACCAAAGCCAGAATGCTGACTCCCAGCCATTTGTGCCATGAGTAATATTGCAACTTGGTCGGACTGATTTTCATATCTGTCATCACGGTGCCTAAAGCAAACGCGCCGATAATCAAGACCGCAATCAGCCAGTGAAAAAAAATGCTAAGACGCGAATAAGGTTGCATAGCTTGCCCAAATGAGATTAGTTCGAATTAGAACTAATATAGCAAAAAAAGTTCAAGTCTGCTGAGCACGCTCAAATATAGCTATAAAATCAATGACGCAGAGGGCCTTTTCAGCCCGGCCTAATTTCAGGAGACAAAAAAAGGGTGAAGCGAAATATTCGCTTCACCCTGTAGTACTTAGTTAGGCTAGATTAAACTGCTTTAGCCAGCTTAGCGGCGATACCGATATAGTTAGCTGGCGTCATCGCGAGCAATAAGTCTTTCGCCTCTTGCGGGATAGCCAGACCTAAAACAAATTCACGCAAGGCATCTTTAGAAATGCCCTTGCCGCGCGTGAGTTCCTTGAGTTGCTCATACGGGTTTTCTACACCGTAACGTCGCATCACAGTTTGCACAGGTTCAGCCAAAACTTCCCAAGTGTTATCTAAATCTTCCGCCAGTCGAGTGTGATTAGTTTCCAACTTGTTTAAGCCGCGTACGCAACTATCATAGGCAAGTAGTGTGTAACCAAACGCCACGCCGATATTGCGCAAGACTGTGGAATCAGTCAGATCCCGTTGCCAGCGCGAGATAGGTAATTTTTCGGACAAGTGCTTAAGCAAGGCATTTGCCAGGCCGAGGTTGCCTTCGGAATTTTCAAAATCGATAGGATTGACTTTATGCGGCATGGTGGAGGATCCGATTTCGCCAGCCTTGGTTTTTTGCTTGAAATAGCCGACTGAAATATAGCCCCAGATATCACGGTTTAGATCGAGCAAGATGGTGTTGACGCGGGCAAAGGCATCAAACATTTCTGCCATGTAGTCGTGCGGTTCGATCTGGATCGTGTACGGGTTATAGCTTAAGCCTAGTCTTTGTTCGATGACGTTTTTGGAGAAGGTCTCCCAATCGTAGCCAGGGTAGGCGGCTAAATGCGCGTTGTAATTGCCGACCGCGCCATTCATTTTGGCGAGAATTTCTACTTGAGCAATGCGCTGGATGGCGCGCTGCAAACGTGCCACGACATTGGCCATTTCTTTGCCGAGAGTAGTTGGGCTGGCAGTTTGGCCGTGCGTGCGTGACAGCATGGGTACATCGGCATTCTCATGCGCCAGGTCGGTCAGGCGTGTGATGAGTTTTTGCAAGGCTGGCAGCATGATGCTGTCGCGCGCAGTTTTCAACATCATGCCGTGCGAGGTGTTGTTGATATCTTCGGAGGTGCATGCGAAGTGGATGAATTCTGCGGCTGTTTTTAATTCTTGTGTGACCGAAGGATCGATCGCGAGCGTACGGACAGGCAAATGATTGTAGCTCTCTGGTAGTGGCAAGCCTACCGACTCTTTCAACCAATATTCAACGGCCTTGACATCATGATTAGTGATGGCCTCAATGGACTTAATCCGTTCGGCATCGCTTTCCGCGAAATTGCTTGCCAAATTGTTTAGCAAATCATTGGCTGCGGCTGAGAATGGCTTGATCTCTTCAAAACCAGCCAGTGACAGCGCTTGCAACCAGGATATCTCAACCTTGACGCGATGATGCATGAAGCCAGCCTCGGAGAGCGTCGAGCGCAAGGCATCAACTTTGCTAGCGTAGCGGCCATCGAGGGGGGATAAGGCGGAAAGAGTGGATAGGGACATGATTTTGAGGATAGTTGGAGAATTAAGTGGAAAGCAGGCTTTGTTAGTGCAAAAAACAAACTAAGGCTAGGGCAAAAATACAGGAAGTATCTTAATTTGGAAAATTATAGATTTAGCATGTATCCTTTGAGGCTTTTCGGCGCAACCACGAATTTTACCATTAGCCAGTGCTCGCCACAAAACAGCATTGTGGCGGGAGAAGTTGCCGATTTACAGGCGTTTTTGGCTGCAATGTTATAATCGCGCTCATTAAAATCACAAAGCTACTATGAAACTGATAGGTTCCCTTGCAAGTCCGTACGTTCGAAAAGTCCGCGTTGTCATGGCGGAAAAGAAGCTCGACTATCATTTGGTGTTAGAAGATGTCTGGGCTCCCGATACCACAATCCTGCAGTCTAATCCTTTGGGAAAAGTACCTTGTCTACTGATGGAAGACGGTGGCGCCATGTTTGATTCGCGCGTGATTGTGAATGTACCTATCGGCGGCTATGGCGACTTGAACGCTGAAGAGGAAGCGTGGTTCGTTGAATTTCGAGAGCAGCAATTTTACGGGGTGCCTTTCGCCATTCTGAAGGCCGTGGCCGTGATGAAGGGCGCGGGGGAGATCCGCGCTCAGATTGTGGCCACGTTGCACGGCTGGCCGATGTTGCTGTCGGGAGCTTGGTTGTTTGTGGACGATGGACGCTGGCGGCATGTGTTGCCGGATGAAGAGCCGTTTCGGCGGATTGAGGATTCGACGGAGTTCAAGAGTTTTCTGCACGGGTATTTCCATCTGCAATTCAACCGGGGGCAGGACG
>JAZJYB010000114.1:0-4438 GCA_040390685.1 Pseudomonadota bacterium
TGGCTGAAGACGAAGGGCTTTGCGCAGAAAGAGTATTCGGATTTTCTGGATTGACGGTTGATTGCATCCCAAAGAATCTTTCACAGAGCTGCATGGTTTTCAATATAGATATTGAGAACCATGCAACTGCGATCGTTTTTGCTTTACTTAGTTTGCCAAGTACATGACAGAAAAATTTGATGATTACGCAACGTTCACCTAGCTGCAATCAGGCAAGTGTGGAACGTTTCACTTTCTTCAAATGAGATATTCACAGGCAGAAATTTCCCAATGACTGCGGCATTCGTTATTGCATGCTGAGATAACTTATTGGTGGTAAAACGGCCAGCGCCTGATAATGCCATGGGCAGCATTATCTGATCAGCTAGGTACTCTCCTACAGCGGCTCCAGAGGAAAGGTAATGGCGAGTTTGTTGGATCGCATTTTTTGCGACAGCTTCCGCCCGCACCATCTTTTCTCCAAACGCACAGAATACCTCGGTCACTTGGTCATACTCCAGCGTCATTAACAAGGCATTTCCCGGGCCCTGTTCTCCGGGCAGGCCACGCATCAGCAATTGCGACTCATCCCAGCCCATACCCGTACCTATGGATTCCAGTTCACGTTTTGCGACGCTGGCTGGGACACCTGCAATAAAACTTTCCGCGTACGCCAACCGTCTATTCCCACGATCCATCAATTCAATCTGCTTCAAATTTTCACAAGGGTGAATTTCAGTAATCACTTCACCGCCGCCGGCGGGGTAAAAACCAAAGCGTTTCAAATGGATGTCGACTGATGCATCCATCTGTTTCAATACCCGACCATAAGCCCGCTGCAAGAACTGCACCGGTGGCGCCATGGGATTATGGGTTCCGCCGCTAACCTGCACTGTTGAAGCGGTCTCTGCGAACAGTAGCGCAGGCAATACTGTTTGCAAAACCAGGGTACAGCTACCGGCTGTACCAATTGCAAATTTATAATCTCCCCCCTTGATTTTTTTGGGGGAAAATTCCAAAACCTGTGCTCCTACTGAAGCGTCGCCGATTTCCGCTTCACATATTTGTGCCGCAGCTTGCACAGCAACGAGATGCTGGCGCATTAAACCTGGCTTAGGTCGGTTGGCGCGAATATTGGTAATACGAAAGGCTTGGCCGGTGATCATGGACAGCGTCAATGCCGTACGCAAGATCTGGCCACCGCCTTCACCTGTTGCTCCGTTTAGTTCAATCATGCTTTTATTATTCTTGATGTTTTAATTTTGTAAAATGCGATGAGTCGCAGGCCAGCGCATCACATGTGCGCTGCGCAGCCTACTTTAGTCTTAAAAACTCATCCCTTGACGCATACGACCTGTTTCAAGGTATGCACTACTTCCACCAGTTCGCGCTGGGCCAGCATCACTGCATCGATATCCTTGTATGCCATAGGAATTTCGTCAATGACATCGGCATCTTTTCGACATTCCACGCCTTGTGTCGCTTCCACTTGGTCGGCAATAGTAAAACGCCGTTTGGCCTCAGTTCTGCTCATGGTTCGGCCGGCGCCATGGCTACAGCTATGGAAGCTATCCGGATTACCTTTGCCGCGCACGATGAAGCTTTTTGCTCCCATCGATCCCGGAATGATGCCGAGCTCACCTGCTTTTGCCGAGACGGCTCCCTTACGGGTAACCAGCACGTCTTTACCGAAATGTGATTCCTTCTGCACGTAATTGTGGTGGCAATTTACCGCCTCCACATGGGTTTCGAAGGGTTTTGTAATTACGGCGCGTACTGCTGTAATCAGGTTCTGCATCATTACTTCCCGGTTCATGCGCGCAAACTTCTGGGCCCAGCTGACCGCCTCGACATAGTCATCATAGTGCTGCGTACCTTCCGGTAGATAAGCCAGATCCTGGTCCGGCAGGTTGATGAAATGTGTCCGCATATCCTGCTTGGCCAGTTCGATGAAATGAGTACCTATCGCATTTCCCACGCCGCGTGAACCTGAGTGCAGCATGAACCAGACAAAATTGGCTTCATCCAGGCATACTTCAACAAAGTGATTACCTGATCCAAGGGTTCCCAGGTGCCGATAGTTATTGGTATTTTTCAGCCTCGGTGTTTTGAGGCAGATGATATCGAATTCGTCTTTCAATGCTGACCATGCCGCATCCACCGGGCTCGGCGGAGTTTCCCAGGAACCTTTGTCACGACCCTTGAAGCTGCGGGTTTTCGGGCTCATTCCATGCGGAATGGCTTTTTCGATCGCGCTACGCAGAGGGCCAAGATTATCCGGCAGGTCTTTTGCGTTCAGGGTGGTCTTTGCGGCCATCATCCCGCAGCCGATATCTACTCCCACCGCAGCGGGGATGACTGCGCCCAGAGTAGGTATAACGCTACCTATAGTCGAACCTTTGCCAAGGTGCACGTCCGGCATCACTGCAATATGCTTGTAAATAAAAGGCATTTTTGCGGTATTGCTCAGTTGGCGCTTTGCAGCATCTTCCACCGGCACGCCCCTGGTCCACATCTTCACATGGCTTCCGCCTTCTACGTTCAGTACATCGTATTCTTCGTGTTTCATATTTTTCTCTTTTTAACTAACAGGGATGACAAGTTTCGATGAAATGTTTTATGAGCTACAGGCATTCGCCCGCCTGGAATCGAACCAGGTGCCTCCGGGCAAGCCCGGTGCTCTACCAATGTAATTTCATCTGCATTCATCAAAAATGGCGGCGACAAGTAATGGTGAAACATGCGCGGTTACCCGCACGGCGCTCTAACCCTTGAGCTACGGTGACCCTGATTCGCCACCGGCGGGACTCGAACCCGCAACCTCCTCAGTAAAGTGATGTAGTTCCACCGGCATTCGCCTAAAACTTTTAAAACGGCAACAAGAGGCGAAAGAAGCATGACTCTACCTGCTGAGCTACGTTTGCAAGGGACCGGGATGTTTTCCGGTTCCTACAAGCGCCCGGAATCGAACCGGGGACAGATGTAATTCTTCCTGCATTTGCCTAAAACTTCATTAAAACAATAAATCAAACCCCGACAAGAATCGACAAGACATTCTGCCATACCTGCTCGGTGTGGCAGGCCGGATTCGAACCAGCTTTTCCAGATGTAGTCCTGCCTGCATTCGGGGACAAACTCAATTGAGCACGAGTATGACGATTGTTTGATGTGACGAGACATTTGGTTGTAGTCACACCGGCATTCATAGCCTGCTCAAAACCTGCACTTCCGACCCTGATATTCCAGCCCATCATATGCTCCTAAATTTGCAGGGACTGGATTTCTCCAACCCAGTGTGCTGCGCCCAGCTGCCCTGCCGCGAAGGCTGCGATGATCTTGAATACCTGGTCAGAAAATCCTCCAATATTCAAGATATCGTCTCTCTCCCTGGCCTGAGTGCTGCCATATGGCGCAATATCAATGCATACCAGCTTTGCTTGCGGGTTGTATTGCTTGAACTTTTCCCACTCGCGCAGAGTCGCGGTAGCACCATTTCTGCCGGCATCCATCCAGGACTCGTTATCAGAGACAAACACCACGAGGTCCGCCTGCATCTTTTGTTTATTCATCTGCGCCAGCGGCGCGCTGCAATTGGTGCCTCCGCCGCCGATTGACGCCAATTTCTGCGCATTGGTCATCACGGTGTCACGGGGGTTCAGCGGGCATTGCACAACGTCATTTTCAAACGGCAGTACCAGGGTGCCGGGATTCTTGCGTAACATCGCTGCTGCCACCAGTGCCGCGACATCGATGCAACGCACAGCTGAGCTGGCCGAACCTCGATAGCCACTCACGGAAGATCCCATGGAACCTGAAACGTCGGGGCATACAACCATCTTGCCCGCAATCTCCGGGACATTGGCCAATGCAATTTCCAGTGCATCCTGCAGTGCTTCACGAATCTCCAGCGGCACTTCATCCCCCGTCGCTTTATAGGCGGCCATCAATTGGTACGGAAATACTTTTGCTTTTTTGATTGCATCCGCATCGCGCAGCTTTGCCGCGATCGCCGCGGTCATGCCCGGTAGTTGATAAACCCCATGGCGCGCAAAGGTATTCAAATTCATGCGCACCATCTGCCATCCGCTCTGTTGTGCGATCTGCGCCCACGCCTTATCCGACAGATCCAGTGAGGTCAGCATCTGGAACGGAAGGTTTGGCAATGCTTGCGATCTGTCAGCTTTGTAGGCCTCAAAAGCCTTAACCAGAGGCGGCAATGCATCAGGGTTGCAGGGCTTGCCTATCAACCAGGCAAAGTAAGCCTCACGCCAGGCTTCAGCCGGTTTCGGGTGCACCATCTTTACCACGTCGGCCAGCGATGGCGCATTGCCTACCGCGGCTGCCAACAATTCCTGTTCAGAGGCCGAGTTCAGCCATGCCTGAACCAGTTTCTTAGGACGGGTGCCCAGGGACTTTCGCCCTACTGCACCCGAACGCAGTATCTGTACGAAATTGCGCA
>JAZJYB010000115.1:0-2355 GCA_040390685.1 Pseudomonadota bacterium
ATGAAATGTCAATTAATTTATTCCGGACAGCAGTGCGCGCAGGCGGGAATCCAGATTGTCCATTACGCGTAGCGTCAAGATAAGCGCGCTTTACACGAATTTGCTTCTGGATACCCGCCTACGCGGGTATGACGATTTTCATCGGATGATGGTTTATCACTAATTCACATCTGCACACCATGCTGCGACAACGCCCACAGCACATGTTCTTTCACGATATCGGAAGCATGCGTTAACCGGCTTTGCAGCGCCACCACGATGGCGGCATCGCCACGCATACTCACAGCCGCATTGCCCAAACCTACCGCCAGATTGCGTAGCCAGCGCTCGTGGCCTATGCGACGTATCGGGCTGCCTTCCAGATTGCGTAAAAACTCGATTTCTGTCCAAGCAAACAGGCTGACCATGCTGGCGCTGTCCAGGCCATTGCGCACGTTAAAATCATCAACATTGGCCGCCTGGGCAAATTTATTCCAGGGGCAAAACAGTTGGCAGTCATCGCAACCATACACGCGGTTGCCGATTAATGAGCGGAGTTCGACCGGAATACTGCCATGCAGTTCTATCGTCAGATAGGAAATGCAGCGCCGCGCATCAAGCTGATACGGCGCGATGATCGCCTTGGTTGGGCAGACCTCGATACATGAGGTGCATTGTCCGCAGTGATTGCTGATCGGTGCATCAATAGGCAGAGGGATATCCACCAAAATTTCGCCGAGAAAAAATAATGATCCAGCTTCGCGATTCAGCAAAAGCGTGTGCTTACCCTTCCAACCCAGGCCAGCTTTTTCGGCCAAGGCCACTTCCATCACCGGGGCAGAATCGGTAAAGACGCGATAACCGAATTCGCCTACGCTGGCCTGTATCCGTTCGGCCAGTTGTTGCAGGCGATTGCGCAATACCTTGTGATAATCACGGCCTCTGGCGTAGATTGAAATGACTGCCGTGTCGGGTGCATGGGCTTGCTCAACGTCGCGCCAATCGTCGCTAGTATTTTCTGGCAGATAATTCATGCGCACTGAAATCACGCGCAGCGTGCCGGGCACCAGCTCATCCGGACGTGTACGCTTACTGCCGTGCGCCGCCATGTACGCCATTTCGCCGTGATAACCTGCGGCTAGCCAGGCTTCAAAGCCCGCTTCAATATGACGCAGATCGACATCGGTAATGCGCACATCGGCAAAGCCCGCTTCTCTGCCCCAAAGCTTGATCGCTTGCGCTAATGCTACGTAATCAGTTATTGCATTGCTCACTTTATTGGTCACTGAGTTTGCATTTTGAAAACCACAACAGTGGTACGGTGTGGTATGTTTTGAAGCTTCATAGATTAAGGCTTTGCAGTAAATGTCACATTATAAAACCATCCTGCCCGACGAGGCCGCTACCCAAGCATTGGGCAAGAGTCTGGCACATTGTCTGGTACCCGGCCTAAACATTTATTTACATGGCGATTTAGGGGCCGGCAAAACCGCGCTGACCCGCGCCATCTTGCATGCCTCTGGCCATCAGGGACATGTGAAGAGCCCGACTTACACCCTGGTCGAACCATATCAAATTACTTTGCAAAAACAACAAATCACCGTGATGCATTTTGATCTGTATCGCATGATTAGCGCCGAAGAATTTCTCGAAGCGGGCTTTCGTGAAGAGTTTAATGAGAAGAATATTTGCATCGTTGAATGGCCCGAAAAAGCCGACGGTATCTTGCCCGAGCCGGATTTGCACATTTTTTTAAGCATCGCAGGTAACGGCCGTAAGGTAGAATTGCAAGCCTTGTCCGCCAAAGGTAATGAATGTCTAGCACTACTCCACTTCGCACCGAATCTATAATAGCAAAGCGCCGCCGTACGTTTCTCAAAGCGGGCAGCACTCTGCTCATTTCCGTACTGATACCGTCGATCGCGCACGCGGCCAAGAACTTGGCCGTGCGGGTCTGGCCAGCGGCTGATTACACCCGCGTGACGCTGGAAAATGATATCGAATTAAAAACCAGTCATTTCACGGTGAAAGATCCGGAACGTCTGGTAGTCGACATTGAGGGTCTCGAACTCAATACAACTTTGAAGGAACTGGTCGCCAAAATCCAGGCGAATGACCCCTACATCAAACAAGTGCGCGTAGGACAAAATAAACCCAACATCGTCAGGCTGGTGTTTGACCTGAAAGAAGAAGTCAATCCTCAGGTATTTACTTTGCAACCGGTAGGTAATTACAAGCATCGGTTGGTTTTCGATCTGTATCCCAGCAATCCACCCGACCCTATCGCCGCCCTAATCGAAAAAGGCGAATGGGATAAGGATAATAGCAAAAGCATCGTTGGCAATAAGCCAGATGCCAAACCTGAACAAAAAACAG
>JAZJYB010000116.1:0-9597 GCA_040390685.1 Pseudomonadota bacterium
TACGGACATCGGCCAGGACATGACGCAAATCATCGGCCAATGCCTGCTGTTCAGCTGCTCCGACGATGCGGTCGCACTCAACCAGGATCAGCGATTCAACTAAATTTTTCTGCTTGGCTGCATTCGCGAGCGCAACAGTACTGACTGAGGCGATACTACCATCGGCATCTCGCGCGACACTCATCAAAGGATGGACAATCCAATGTGCGGTACGACCACTGCGGTTAATCGCCATGGTCACAGAATCAACCAGAAACGGCATGTTATCGTTGACGATCTGCACCACCGTATGGTCACTAACAAATCCATCTTCGGCCAAGGTCGGGTTAAACACCCTGACCTTGACACCTTGCTCAGGACGCGGCGTATCTAGCAAACGCCAATGTGCGTTGGCCAGCGCAAACAGGCTGGCGGGGCCACGCGCGATGATTTCGTCAGGATCTGAATTCTCGAAATAGGTAGCGACAAAGCCGCTTTGGCGCTCAGAAGCAGGGCCGGTATGCTGATCAACATAGCTTAAAAGCTCGGCGAGGTGGGAAGATGTCATGCAGTTTCCTTCTAGTTTGAGGGTATCAAGTAAGGCAAAATATTCAGGCTTCAGACGGATAGGAAATTCAACCAAAACATAGAAAGCATCAGTTACCGTCGGACTTACGCAAAATTGTTCCAGCTAGGCGCACCGACGAAGACAGTACTTTAGTACGGCTAGGAGAGTGTAACGACGCTGGGGCGATTTTTCGTAAGTCCGAAAAGCTTCTTTTGTCATATTTACCTATAAGGTGACGCATGGTATTGCAACAGGCGTAATCACCGCCAATGCTTTGTTTGCATGAATCTATGCAAATTACGCATAACATTAGTCTATCTTGATTTAGCTCAAGGAGCCACAAAATAAGACTTTGTCGAAATGCGGGTTCGCCGAATAATTGTAGGACTATTTTCAGGAAGTGTTGGGCGTTTTTTCAATTAACATTTGCCACGGAAGGGCAAATTTTT
Source organism: Pseudomonadota bacterium (assembly GCA_040390685.1). Classification (GTDB taxonomy): domain Bacteria; phylum Pseudomonadota; class Gammaproteobacteria; order Burkholderiales; family Burkholderiaceae_D; genus Undibacterium. The sequence continues at coordinate 997 of JAZJYB010000116.1, forward strand.
CAGCTGAGCCAAAACGACTCACTTTGCTTTTCGCGACTTGCTTGATGTTTTGGAGTTTTCAGCATTTTGCTGATTCAGGTATTCCCATAGTCTTGAAACCAGCAGTTTGCCCGGCTTTTGCGCAGACGGGCGCTCACGATACAGGCGAATCTCCATATTCACTTCCCATTCCTTGAGCCCACCATCGGCACGCGCCAATTGTTTTTGCTTGAGCTCGCGCGTGACCGCAGACTCTGGCAAAAACGCCACGCCACGACCTTCCAGCGCCATCATCTTCAAACCTTCCGCCATGTCGGTTTCGTAGCATTTGTCGAAATACAAGGGTATACGGGCATCGTTCAAAATCAGATCGACCATACGCCCGAGGTAGGCATTATTCGCGTACGACAGAAATGGCAAAGGCTTAGCCGGCGTGCCGGGCAAAACAAATTCCGGCGCGCCCGCCTTATTGCAGCGGGTGTAGGCGCGCAGCGCTTCTGACCCCATGCTGATCATGTCGTACTGGGCAGGATCAAGCAATAGGGGCTGATGCGGGTGGTGATAACACAGCATCAGGTCGCAACCACCTTCCACCAAAGTCATCACGGCATCATGCACATTTAGCGCCAGCAAGCGCGTATGCATTTCACCGAAAGCTTGCTCCAGTGAAGTGAGCCACTTCGGGATATACGTGAGCGACAAGGTGTGTGGCACCGCAAAATCGACCGTGGTTTGGGTCGTGGTGCGCTTGCCGCGCAAGAGTGCGCGCGCATTATTGATTTGCCCGAGCATGGCGATCGCCTGTTCGAAGAACACTTCGCCGGCATGCGTTAAACGAGTCGGGTAGGAAGTTCGATCAATGAGATCGGTCCCCACCCAAGCTTCCAGTGATTGTATGCGCCGGGAGAAAGCCGGTTGTGTAACGTGACGCAATTCGGCAGAGCGGCTAAAACTATTCGTTTCAGCCAAGGAGACGAAATCTTCTAGCCAATTGGTTTCCATATCAACTTTTCGCGTAGGTATTCGGGACTTATTTTCGTTAAATGAGCGACTCAGCCTGATCAAACTCTTCTTCACTCGTCGCGACATCTTTTTTATGCTGCTGACGCTGCCACATTTGTTGGTAAGAACCATTCATGGCAAGCAAGTCATGGTGCGTGCCGCGCTCGATGATGCGGCCTTTATCCATCACCAAAATTTGCTCGGCGTCGATGATGGTCGAGAGCCTGTGCGCGATCACCAGGCTAGTCCGGCTTCTGGCGATGTCTTTTAACTGCGCTTGTATCATTTGCTCCGACTTGGAATCGAGCGCCGAGGTCGCCTCATCAAAAATAAGAATCGCAGGATTTTTCAGTAAAGTCCTGGCGATGGCGACACGCTGTTTTTCACCACCGGATAGTTTCAAACCACGCTCACCGACCATGGTCGCGTAGCCATCCGGCAGTGACTCGATAAAGTCGTGGATATACGTGGCTTTTGCGACTGCGATGATTTCTTCTTTACTGGCGCCGGTCTTGCCATAGGCGATATTGTATTCAATCGTATCGTTAAACAAAACCGTATCTTGCGGGACTATGCCGATTGCCTTACGTAGCGAATTTTGTGTGATATCCAGTAAATTTTGCCCATCGATGGTGATGCTTCCGTTTTGAATATCGTAGAACCGAAATAACAGGCGGGACAGGGTCGACTTCCCTGAGCCGCTATGTCCAACCACCGCTGTGGTAGTGCCAGCGGCAATTTTAAAATCAACGTCAAACAGAATCTGGCGCTTTTCTTCGTAACTAAAATTGACGTGGGAAAAACGAATTTCCCCACCCTGTCTATGCGCAATCTGCAAGGGTTTTGCATCTGCGTTATCGGCGATTTCCCGGTTCTGATCGAGTAGAGAAAATAGGCGTTCCATATCCGCCAGGCTTTGCTTAATCTCGCGGTACAAGACACCTAAAAAATTCAGTGGAATATATAACTGAATCATGAAGGCATTCACCAACACTAGGTCACCCAGGCTCATGCTTTGATCGATAACGCCTTGCGTTGCGCGCCATAAAATCAAGGTAACGGCCGTTGCGATGATCAAGGATTGCCCGGTATTTAATAGCGACAATGTAGTCTGCGATTTGACCGCGGCATGTTCATAGCGCTGCAAGCCCTCATCGTAGCGGCTGGCCTCATATTCTTCGTTACCAAAATATTTGACCGTCTCATAATTCAATAATGAGTCTATCGCCTTGGTGCTGGCTTTGGAATCAAGATCGTTCATGGTGCGACGAAAATTCGTGCGCCATTCTGTGATGGTGATGGTAAATACGATATACGTCACCAGTGCCACAACAGTGATGAGGGTGAACCAGATATCGTAGTGGGTAGACAGATAAATAAGTACCAAAGAGATTTCCAGCAAGGTAGGAAAAATACTGAACAAGGCATACGAGACCAATGAGGAAATTCCGCGTGTACCACGCTCGATATCTCTGGTCATGCCGCCGGTCTGGCGATTCAAATGAAAACGCAAAGACAAGGCATGCAAGTGCCGGAATACTTTGAGAGCGATGGTGCGGACTGCACGCTGGGTCACCTTGGCAAAAACAAATTCCCTTAGTTCAGTAAACAAGGTAGTCGACAAACGTAATGCGCCATAAGCCACCAGTAAGCTGACTGGCAACACCATCAAGGCGACAGGATTTGTCGGGCTGATCGTCATCCAGTCAATTAATTGCTTCAAGACTAGAGGTACACCTACATTCGCCAGTTTAGCGCCGACCAAAAATGACAAGGCAAGCAGCACGCGCCATTTGTAGGCCCACAAATACGGCAGTAAAGTTTTTACAGTTGACCAATCACCTCGGCCGCCAGGCAGTGATTGGGGCGAAGATGATGTGCTTGGAGCGTTTCGGCGCATAAGGAATATAAGGATTATGTATCAGGTGAAATTGGTTTATTATTTTGCTGATTGTAACGTCTAAAAGGTTTAGCCATGTCTGAAGTAGTCAAAAACACCCTGCCGCCTGGCATGCCACAGCTGCGCGTGATGCCTATGCCTTCCGATGCGAATGTGCATGGCGATGTCTTCGGCGGATGGATTATGGCGCAAGTGGATATTGCGGGTGCGATACCGGCAGCACGGCGGGCGAATGGTCGCGTGGCAACTATCGCCGTGAATTCATTTCTTTTTAAGCAACCCGTTTTTGTCGGCGACTTATTGTCGTTTTATGCAGAGGTGACTAGAGTGGGGAATACATCGATTACCGTCGCAGTGGAAGTTTACGCCGAACGAAATCGCCTTCAAGCCAACACGGTTAAAGTCACCGAAGCGACTCTGACTTATGTCGCGACCGGCGATGATCGCAAGCCTAGACAAATTCCACCGATTGAGAGTATCGCCAAGTCGGCATAAAAAAAGGAAGGCAGCGCCTTCCTTTTTATTCGACTTGAAGCAAATTTACTTTATCCCCAACTACGCAGCTTTCTTTTCATCGCGCAATTCGCGGCGAAGAATTTTACCGACATTAGTTTTTGGCAGATCTGTGCGAAATTCAATGTATTTTGGTTTCTTATACGCAGTGAATTGTTCTTTGCAATAATCCATCAACTGCTCTGCCGTCAGACTTGGATCTTTACGTACTACAAACAATTTCACTGCCTCGCCAGAATTTGCATCTGGCACACCGACACAGGCACATTCCAACACACCCGGATGCATCGCGACCACGCCTTCGATCTCATTTGGATACACGTTAAAACCTGAAACCAAAATCATGTCTTTCTTGCGATCGACTATCGTTGTGTAGCCACGAAAATCCATAATGCCGACGTCACCAGATTTAAAGAATCCATCAGCAGTCATCACTTTCGCGGTTTCATCCGGACGATTCCAATATCCGACCATGACTTGCGGACCACGGATGGCTATCTCACCAGGCTCCCCGAGTGGGACAGGATTACCGTCGTCATCAAGTATCATGATTTCAGTAGATGGAATTGGCATACCTATCGTGCCGGAAAACTCCTTGGTATTGGCCGGATTGGCGGTTGCCACTGGCGATGTTTCTGACAGGCCGTAACCCTCAGCGATGGCGCAACCTGTAACCTTTAGCCATTTATCCGCGACTGCCTTTTGCACCGCCATACCACCACCGCTACAAATTTCGTAACCAGAAAAATCAAGCTTGGCAAATTCAGGATTATTCAATAAACCGTTATACAAGGTGTTCACGGCAGGGAAAACATTGACTTTGTATTTCGCCAGCTCTTTGATAAAGCCAGGCATATCGCGAGGATTAGGAATTAATATGTTTAGTGCACCGAGACGGGTACCCATCAAGCTACAGACAGTCAGGGCGAAAATATGATACAGCGGCAAGGCACAGACGAAGACTTTCTGCTCTTCTGAATGCGGGCCTATCATTCCTGGCTTGAGCCAAGCATCATTTTGTAATACATTGGCCACTACGTTACGCTGGCTTAAGGTTGCCCCCTTAGAGATTCCTGTGGTGCCGCCAGTGTATTGTAAAAAAGCGATATCATCATGACCAAGCGAGACCGGTTGCAACGAGAGTCCTGATGCCTCCGACAAGACTTGCTTGAAACGTAACGCGCCTGGCAATGAAAACGCTGGCACCATTTTTTTGACGTTACGGACGACAAAATTGACGATAGTCCCTTTTACACCGCCGAGCATATCGCCCATTGTGGCAACAACAATATGTTTGATCGGTGTTTTCTCTAAAACTTTTTCTAAGGTGATCGCGAAGTTTTCCAGAATGAAGATTGCCTCTGCACCAGAATCTTTCAGTTGGTGCTCTAGCTCCCGCGGTGTGTACAAGGGATTGACATTTACCACGACATAACCGGCACGCAAAATCGCCGCCATTACGACCGGATATTGCAGGATATTCGGCATCATGATGGCGACGCGCGCACCTTTTTTGAGACCCTTGTTCTGCAGCCAGGCGCCGACTTTTTTGGACAAAATATCGAGCTCACCGTAAGTAAGAAATTTATCCATACAAACGTAGGCATTGCGGGCGGCAAATTTTTTAAATGACTCTTCCAACAATTGCACCAGGGATTGATATTGATTAACGTCAATCTCAGCAGGTATGCCCTCGGGGTACGATTTTAGCCAAAACTTATCCATGTAATTTCCTTGTCTCTGGTTATTGTTGTATGCAGCACGCGCTCAATTGCGTGTCGATTCTTAAATGATTTTGTTACCAAACACGATATTCTCCGAAGATGCTAACGATTTAGTTTGGGCATGGCAAGCATTTTGCGTGTGAGTCGAGCATAAACTCTAAGAGTAAATAGCCTTGCTCAATTTAAAAAAACAAGGTGCTTAAGTATCGTAGCGCGACAAATCTTTCCGTCAGCACCATTCATAAGCACCGGCGTCTTATCGACTAAACTTTTTCCACCTGCACCAAAGTGTCATAAAAAGTCGGACCGCCGCCCATGTCTGTCAGTCTCTGGCTAGTCACTTCGTTGACGTTTTTATGATCCGACGCAAATTTCTTCCACCAGATAGACAGCCCGACCACCAAGCCCTCACGCGCTTTGTCAGTGACCCGCGCGGCAGCTTCAAAAGAGCCTCGATCATTGTGAATCCGGACCCGGTCACCGCAGACAATTTGGCGTTGCGCAGCATCCACAGGATGGATATCCAAATGCGGCTCACCCTCGGTATCGCGCAAGCTTTGAACATTCACAAAACTGGAATTGAGAAAATTACGCGCAGGCGGGGAAATCATCGCTAATGGATATTTCTTTGCCAATTCCGGGTTGCTGGCACAAGATTCGTACGGCGGAATATAGCTGGGTAATGGATCGAGCCCATCCTCTAACATCGTCTGGCTATAAAACTCACATTTGCCCGACGGAGTAGGGAAGCCGCCATTCATGAATGGAGCATCTGCCACTTTCAACTTGCTCCAACCGGTTTTTTTCAAGGAGGTCCAATCAAAGTGAATCGCGCGCGCATCGCTTTTCTTAAATGCCTGGGCTGCGATTTCATCATCCGACTCTTTAAAGCAAGATTCGGAAAAACCCATGCGTTCGGCCAACAAGCGAAAGATTTCAGTATTGGGTTTTGCCTCACCGATAGGCGCAATCGCTGGATTATTCGCCATCATATACAAATGGCCATAAGTGCTGTGTACGTCCAGATGCTCGAGCTGAGTTGTCGCCGGCAAGAGAATATCGGCGTAATCTGCGGTATCAGTTTGAAAATGCTCAAGCACTACAGTAAATAAATCTTCGCGCGCAAATCCTTTGGCAACGACACTAGACTCAGGTGCGATGGCAACTGGATTCGAGTTATACACAATTAGTGCCGCTATCTTCGGCCCGAATTGAACGCTGCTTTCCTTTAGCAAATCGTCGCCAATGCTGCTCATGTTGATAGTGCGTTGTTTTTGCCCCGCCGGAAATAAATCTGGTCGCTGTAAGGCGGGCATATCTTTAGGGAAGGAATCGGACAAGGACAATTGGGCGCCGCCAGCGGCATGACGCCAGGCACCGACCAAGGCGGGTAAACAGGCAATATTCCGGACCGCCATGCCGCCACCATGTACCCGTTGGACGCCATAGTTCATGCGTATCATGCTAGCTTCACCGCGTTTTGCAGTGGCGCCATACAAGCGCGCCAGCTCGACAACTTCGACGACACTGATGCCGCACACTAGTGCAACACGTTCTGGCGGCCATTCCTGTACTCGTTGCTTGAGCTGTTCAAAGCCCAATGTATATTCGGCTATGTAATCATGATCGAGCAGATCTTCTTTGATCAGGACATGCATCAGCCCTAGTGCGAGGGCTGCATCTGTGCCGGGCAGCATGGCAATATGTTGATGACATTTTTCGGCAGTCAGCGAACGGTATGGGTCAATCGCTATTAATCTCGCGCCCTTGCGTTTGGCCTCCTGCACGCGCATCCAAAAATGTAAGCTTGATGCAATCGGATTACCACCCCAAATAATGATCAGCTGTACATTTTGCGTCTGTTCCATATCGGTGCCAATACGTGCGCCTATAGTGTACTTGTAGCCAGCACCACCCGCAGTTGCACAAATCGTCCTATCCAAAAAAGATGCCCCCAACTTATGGAAGAAACGCTGCGACATGCTATCGCCTTGCACTAGACCCATGGTGCCAGCATAACTATACGGAAGTACCGAAAGAGGCTTTTTTTCAGCGATGATTTTTAGGCGCGATGCAATCGTATCGATCGCTTCTTTCCAGCTAATTCTGGCGAATTTCCCTTCGCCTTTTCGCCCCACTCTTTTCTGCGGATACAACAATCTATCCTTGTGATAAGTTCTTTCGGTATAGCGCGCCACCTTGGTACACAACACGCCGCCAGTTGTAGGATGTTCCGGATCACCACGAACTTCAGTTGCGATGCCTTCAGTTACCTTGACCAGCAAGGCGCAAGTATCAGGACAATCATGCGGACAAACCGCTCGTACGATATTCGTGCTCATATAAATTCTCTCATTTATGCGCTAGGTATTTGGCGAATGTGAAACTGTTTATGTGTAAATTCGGCTTGAGTTAGGTTTGACTTATTGGTTTTGGGAGAATGTCGGCTTCAATTCCCAACCGTACTCCCTGGTTAGTTTGCTCGAGTGCCAGTAAGCCAGCGGCATGATCAGCGCTGGCAAATTCTGGCATCAATGAGCGATATATATTCGCGACAATTTTGGATATGGGCAAATGAAGCCCGGCGTGCTGGGCGGCCAGTAAAATGTTTTCCATATCCTTGGCCTGACTTTTCACTTGTCCGCCAGGAATGAAATTTCTATCGAGCATCCGCTGACCATGAACTTCAAGGATGCGGCTCTCGGCAAATCCACCGCGCAAGGCATTGCGTACTGAACTTGGATCTGCGCCACCAGCTTGGGCTAGCAACAATGCTTCGGCTACGATATTAATGGTGCCGCCAACAATGAGTTGATTGCATAATTTAGCCAATTGACCAGTGCCAGGCAAGCCGACTCGAGTAGCTCGCCCGAATACCGACAGAATTTCCGCCACCCTATCGAAATGCTCCTGCTCTGCGCCAGCCATGATGGCCAAATTTCCGTTTTCTGCACCAAGCACTCCTCCGGATACTGGTGCATCAATAAATCCTATGCCGTATTGATTGAGCAAAGTGGCAAATGCTTGTGCTTCTGATTGCTGAGTTGAACTCATATCAATCACAATCGCCCCTTGCTTTAGCACCGGTAGAATAGTCTGGATCACTTCAGCCACAGCAGTTCCATCTTGGAGCATTGTGATCACGATATCAGCGGAAATTCCATTCGAATTCACGGCAAGGCATGGATCAGCGAAAACTTCCATATCAATGTCCGCAAACACTTTTGCCTTGGATCTTGTCCGATTCCATACCCGTGGATTATAACCAGCAGAAAACAGACGTGTCGCCATGGGTTTTCCCATGAGGCCTAGTCCTAGAAACGCAATCGTGAATGGTGTATTTCGTTTGGACATAAACTACTTTTTTGGCGGACTCAGAGATCGCTAGATTATGCCGTCAAAGCATATTTCTTGCTCGCTGGAATACGCTTAGGCTCTTGGATTTATGCTTCACGCTTCCTCCCCATGGTAAGTCGCCTTTCC
>JAZJYB010000117.1:0-11511 GCA_040390685.1 Pseudomonadota bacterium
CTGATCTCATGGCCACGGGCTATAATGCGCGCTTAAATAAAAGGAATTACTATGAAAATGCGTACAAAAAGACGTCACCTGAATTATCGCAGCCTCTACAATTACCAGCTCAGCCTGGTCTTGGAAGCGGCTTTTGCAGACTTTAAAGAAAATTTCAATGCGCAAGGTGGCTCATTGCATGACTCTGCTGAATCAGTGCAGCAATTAGCCGAGAGTTACCGTCACTTCAAAAAATTCGCCATGCGTTTTGCGATTGCACATTAAGCATCGCATTTATTAAATGTTGTTGAGCGATCTCGCCAGACGTATTCCGGTCATTTGCCAACGCGCGCTGGCCGGAAAAAAATTCCTGTAAGTTAAACGCGCATGTTGCGCCGGCGTGAAACAAGAAGAGCCGCGCAAGACGTATTGATTCAGCATGAATTTGCCGTTGTATTCACCAATCGCGCCAACAGGTATGGCGAAACCCGGGTAAGGCGAATAGCTAGTGCTGGTCCATTGCCAGCAATGCTGAAACAGTTGCTGCAATTTATTGGGCTGCGCCGCCGCATACTCCCATTCAGCCTCGCTAGGCAGACGCGCACCTAGCCATTGTGCATAGGCAGAAGCTTCAAAATACGAGAGATGACAGACTGGCGCATGCAAATCCAGAGGCTGCAAGCCATGCAAGCCAAACTCTTGCCACTGAGCGTCGTTTTCGCCATCTTGCTGACGCCAATACAAGGGGTGTCGCACCGCTGAAGTTTTAATCCAGTCCCAAGCTTCGGCCAGCCATAACGAAGGATTTTGATAGCCACCAGCTTCAATAAAATTCAGATATTCGGCATTCGTCACAAGCCGGTCGGCGAGCTCAAATCCCTCAACAAATTGACGATGGCGCGGCAGTTCATTATCAAAACAAAATTCGTTACCTTCATGTCCAATTTCCACCAATTGCGCCGGATACCGATGCCAGCGCAATCCGCTAGTCAGCTCTGATTTTCTCGGGGTTGTAGATATCAGCATCACCGGCAACAAGGGATTGCATGAGAATAAATGCTTGATATCTGTCAGCATTAATTCCTGATGCTGCTGCTCATGCTGTATGCCCAATTCAAGTAGTTTCGCCAGTTCCGCCGATGGCCTTGCGCGCCAGATACATCCAATTCGGGCGTCCACATTCTGCCTATACTCAAGCACTTGCTCCAGGCTAGGGCGCGTGAGCAAACCGCGTTGAGCGCGCGGATGTTTTTCACCTATACCGTTGTAATACGAATTAAAAAGCATGCGGAAAACAGGGTGATACGCAGTGAATTCTGGCTCAAGTTTTTCCAGAATGAAGGTTTCAAAAAACCAGGTAGTATGCGCCAGATGCCATTTAATTGGGCTGGCATCTGGCATCGATTGCACGGCACAATCTTCGCTGGATAAAGTTGCCACCAGCGATAATGATTGTTGGCGAATCTGCTGCCAGCGTTCGAATTGATTCAGCTCGGCCATGATATCTAGCTCCACGTTACAAAGCACGCGCGTAAATCACGGAAAACCAGTTTGATGGATCGTTCCAGAATCTGGCCTTGCTAAAGCCAGCCTGTTCCAAAAGATGTAGAAACGCCGGTATCGTGTATTTATAGCTGTTTTCCGTATGAATACACTCACTTTCGATAAAATGCCGCGTGCCACCAGGCCAACTCACAACTACATCTGAGCGTGCCTGCAGATGCATTTCTATGCGCCCCAATTGCGCATTATAAAAACCCAGATGCCGCCACTGCCGCACATCGAAATTGCAGCCAAGAATACGATTCACATGACGCAGGCAATTTAAATTAAATGCAGCGGTAAGGCCAAGAGCATCATCATAGGCAGCATCAAGCATGTGCTTGTCTTTAATCAGGTCGACACCGATCAAAATCCCGCCATCATCATTGCAAGCAGCGCGCAATTGACGCAAGAAAGCCAGCGCCTGATCATGATCGAAATTGCCGATGGATGAGCCTGGATAGAAGAACAAGCGTTTGTCGCTACGCACTTCATCTGGCAAATCCCACTGCGCTGAAAAATCCAGACCTAATGGCGTCATTTCTATATGTGGAAAGCGTGCCTTCAAACGCGCTACCGATTCATGCAAGTGATCCGCCGAAATATCAATCGGCACATACTGCTGCGGATGCAATTGAGTAAACAGGCGTGCGGCCTTGGCGCAATTACCGGCCCCCAGATCGATGAGAGTCGCGCCTGTGCCGATAACCTGCGCCATCTCTGACATGTGACGGGTAAAAATTTCCGCTTCAGTACGCGTCGGATAATATTCAGGCAATTCACATATTGCCTCAAACAAAATAGAGCCCATTGCATCATAAAAATACTTGGGCGAGATATGCGCTGCAGCTGCCAGTAAACCTGCCGCCAATTCACTCTGCACTCGCGTTTTTTGCATGCTAGCGCTTGATAATTCTGCCGGATTCACGACTGCGGCTAAGGGGTTCGTCATGATTTAATTTCCCATTGGAAGATAAGTGCTGGCGCCGTGCGGTGCGGCGACAAACTCGGCAAGTTTTTCAGCGTCTGTCGAGAACTTTTGCAGGCTGGGGTATGCCGCCGCCAAAACTATTTCCGGCATCATCTGCTGGGTAAAATACCAGCCCACCGCAATACTGACGCCTGCCTGATTCATGCTGTCGCTTGTAACCTCCAGCGGACGGTGAGTCATCGCCAACTCCAATGCATCGTAAGCCGCTAATAGTTGCCCTGTAACGCGCTCTATCCACGGCGTATGTATTTTTTCGGCGGGTCGCAAATTTTTCTCATACACGATTTGCACACTTTTTTCACAGGCCGCCAGGGCTAGCCCTATCAAATACAGCGCGTGCTGGCGTTCTGCAATGTTGGTAGGCATCAAACTCTTGCCGGGACCGGCCAAGGCTTCTGCATATTCAAGGATGAGTGTCGAATCCATCAGCACCGCAGCATCATCACAGACTAAGGAAGGCGCTTTCACCACAGGATTAATTGCCTGAAACTGCGCGAATTGTCGGAACACCGAAATCGATTGATGCTCGAAAGGCAGTCCCAACAACTGCAAGGAAATTGCCACACGACGTACGTAAGGGGAATCCAACATGCCTATCAGTTGCATTTATTGTCCTTGGTTAAGGTTACAAGAATCTGAAGGGTAATAATTTGATCAATATGCAGCGCGCTTCAAATTTTACAACAATATCGGTGATCGGACATATTGCAAGAAGTGGGACATAAGCTTTTGTCGAAACACATAAAAAAATTGAAGAAAGACATGAATGCCATTTGGCGACATCCATGTTTTTTTGTAGCCACAATCAAAGTAAATAGCGCGTCACCAATTGATCAATTAATCAGGTCACAGAAACTTGCGCTGGCACTTTTACGGTGCTGGCTGTGTCACAGTATTTTGATCCAAGGTCACTGCGGTCTGTGCCAACATCCTGCCGTTCGCGGATGCGCCTGTTTTCATCGCGATGAGGGTTTTGGCAAGGATAATGCCCTCGAAATGCGCGCTCGCGCCTATCGCGACTGAACCTGTAGGCTGCCAAAAAATATTTTTGGCCAATGCTCCACCCGCCAGTGTCACTTTGGTCGCTGCGGCCTGGGTAATATTGCCGGCAATCTGGAAAATCCATACATCATTCGGCCCGCCAGAGAGCGTCACATTATTTGAAATTGAAACGCCTGTGCCCCATTTATACAGACCGGGAACCAGGGTGAGCCCACCAATCTGTCCGCTGCCGAGTTCAGTAAAATTCGGCAATGAACGTCCAGCCGCATCGTTATACGCGATCTGCATATCGCCGATGGCCGTGGTCATGTAGGTAGGCGTTGGCGCAGCATAGTCAGCCGCATAAATTTTACCGATTACCTGGGTCGAAGTGGCGAAGATATTCGAACTGTCTACTGTTTCAGAAAATCCCGTGATGGCCGTGTGTGAAATCGGACTGACGCCGATATCACCGGTCAGGTGAGATTGTGGAACAGTGGAAATGCCGGTTTTTGATAACAACACAAAGTTGCCCGCCGTGCCCAGTTTTACCGGCGCTTGTACGGTGGTTGCGACCGAGCTGGTAGTAAAGCGCCATGTCGTGGTGCTTTGCATGGCGATGCCAGCGGCGCTTTTCGCCGCATTGCTCACAGTCGCCGTATAGCTGGTATTTCGCTTCAGCGCAGATGCCATTGGCGTAAAACTTGCCACCGTATGTGCCGCATTCATAGCGACTGTACCGGCGACGTTGCCACCAATGGTTTCCTTTAGCGTAAAGGTATTCAAGCTGCCGGCGGGGCTGGAAATTATGCTGGCAGTATCCATAGCCTGACTGAAGCTAGCCGACACCGTGGTGCCGCTCACCACATTATTGCTGCTATTTGAACTTGTCGCTACATTCGTCGCGTTATTCGCGGGATAGGTGGAAGTGATCGTGGGGCTGGCGCTTGAATCTTGTTTCATTTCTTTTTTCATTGCCTGTTGCATTGCCATTTGATCTGCTGGGGCGGCAGTAGCGCCACCGACAAATCCAGCCATTAGGGCGACTGGCAACAGTGCAGAAAACAGTCTCTTGGTCTCGACTAAATTTTTATAACTATGCATTTTATTTCCTTCTTAAAAATAAGCCCGCGATGACGGGCGATCAGCCGATCTCTCTGTGAGTGCAGCCGTAATGTGCCGAAGGATCACCCCTAGTGTTGTGGCACAAACAGGGAATGTCTCCAGCTAGGTTTTTTAGTTCAAAGTCAGCTATGCGTTCCAGGTGAACACGGACTTTTATCTAATTAACTGTTGCGGAGTGTGCTTGAAGAATTCAAATTGTTCGGTGCGGTAACCGGCTTAAGCATTTTTTGTAGAATTGTTGAGATCACGCAATGCAAAGCGCGCAAGGCGCGCATGCGTGGGATTGCGAGGGTATTCTAAAACTGGGAATGCTAATGACTCAAAATAACTGACAGCAATTCACGCCGATAGCGAAACAAGCTCAACATAAGCAATGCCCCCATCAAGCCTTGTGAAGCAGCGAAGGCGATACCGGCAATGACGCCGAGCACGCCTGGCGCCAGCGGCAAGATCAGTAGCAAAACCAGCGCTACCAACACCAGCCGTGCCTGCCACTGCAAGCGTTGCGGTGGCAACACCGCCTGCATGGTCGGCACGCGGCGGCGAGCGGGTATCTGCCTGCGCAAATGCAGAAAAATCAGGAAGGGGATGATCTTGCCTAGCATGGCATTGACCGGCAACACCGCGCCGCCGACCAGAGCCAAAACACCTATCCACCATGGAAAAGCTTGTGTCAGCGCGGCAGGAAAATGTGCAGAAAATAAAATGTGTATTACCGTTAAAGTCGCCGCCAAACACCAGCTGATGCAGCAACTCAACCAAAGTATCCAGGCCGGATCAAAACTGCGCTTAGCCTGCCATACCGCACGCATGGCGATTAAGGATAAACCAGCGACGACGGCGCAAGCAAACAGTAAAGAAAACTCCCAGAGAACAGGGATGAGGAATAGCGCCAAAGGCAACCACAAGACACCTGGCAGGCTAGCTTGCCAAAGCTTGGTCGGGCGCTGCGTCTGCCAGAACATCGGTACCGTAGTCGATGCAATGCCAATGACCAGAGTTCCTATCCAGCCAAGGATGCCCCATGCCACATGTAGCTCTAGCACGCGCGTTACATCGATTTGCCACCAACCAAAAAAACTGCCTGCCAGCGCGATGCCTAACGCAACGACGATCGCCAATGCCAGCGCGATCCAGCGCAAAGTGCGCGTAGTGGCATCAACGACAGTCACACGCCATGCAGTCGTCGCCAGGGCCAGAAAAACCGCACCATATAGCATGCCCGCAAGCCGTGCGGCCCAGGCAAAACCAACAGTGTCACCGTGCAAAAATCCCATCGACAAACTGGCTGCGATCAATGCAGAAATTAGCGCAACGAAGGGAGAAATAAATCGGGCGGCAGCGACGGTTTGCCCCGCTACCACCGGCATCAGTTGGAACAAGGCGCCGATCATGATGGGTGCCAGCATGCCCAGCACCAGCCAGTGCGTGACGGCCAGCGTCAGAGGGGCGAAGCGATCTGGCAATCCTTGTGCCGGACCAAATGCCAGCAGCAAACCCGCCAGCATACCAAGCCACGGTGCGGGCAAAAGGCAACCGAAGATAGTCGCTGGCGATGGTGCCAGCTCGTAGTTGAGGATTTTTATGGTCGCCAAGTTGGCACCAATCAGCGCCTTAGCCTTTTAGCCGCAAGAGCAAGAACCGCAGCAAGTGCTGCCCATCCCGAGCACCGATTCCAAATTCGGAATGCTGCCACCGCACATCGGGTACAAGATGTTTTCTTCCTTAACGTTGTGCTGCTGGATCAGCACGTTCAAGGTATCGATAGCCGCGAGTGCTTCGGGTGCCTGATTTGCCTCGATTGCAGCATAGGCTTCATCGCGTAAACTGCGAATCTCGGTATGCTCCCCGCGCATGACGGCGGTCGGGCCTTGCGTCATGCCTGTGGCCTTTTCAAATGCGGGGAACAGTTTGTTTTCTTCGAGTGCGAAATGGCTATCTAAAAATTCGCTAAATAGACGGAAGTTGCGCCCGGCCGACGCGATGTCGCCTTTTTGTAGTGCGGCTTCGCAGCGATTCAGCTGGTCATCGCATTCGTTGTGTTGTTTAACTAATTTCATCATTGCTTGAGACATGGTTCGTACCTTTTTTCCGTAGGGTGCGCCATGCGCACCATTCAAATTTAAAACGTTTGCAGTTGGTGCGCATGGCGCACCCTACTTTTATTGAAGCAGCGGGCTATCCGCACCCGGCAGATCTATCCCGGAAATCTTCGCCCGGCCGACCAGCAATTGCAGATACTGGCGTACCGCATGATCATGGCTGGCCATACGCATTGCATCGGCGATCTTGTTCTCGACTTCTTCAAAGGGACGCAAGCGCCCTTCTACTTTGCGGCCGACCTGAATGATGTGCAGGCCAAAACGTGTCTCGACCAGGCGTGGAATGATGCTGCCGGCTTCGGCGGCAAACAAGGCTTGCTCGAATTCAGGCACCGTGGCACCGCGCCCGACTTGGCCAAGACTGCCGCCGACTTCGCTGGAAGGACAATTTGAATTGGCCTTGGCGCAAGCGGCAAACAAGCTAGGGTCTTGCAGCAAATCTGCCAGGACGATGGAGGCGTGTTTGCGCAGCGCTTCCAGATCGACACCATTAGTTACCTGAAATAATATGTGGCTGGCCTCGGCCAATTCACCGACCGTAAAGCGCGCTGGATGACTTTGATATTGACGCAGGCATTCTTCACGCCCAGGCATCGGCACCTTGACTTCCTGACGCAACAGGGCCTCGATCAACTCTTCATCCTTATCCGCCTGCAGTTGCAACTGGCGCGCTTCATCCAGTAATACCCGGCGCAAGACCAATGCCGTCATGGCACTTTGCACAGCGTCCGGCGCATCCTGATGGTTCGGCAATTCCTGCTCCATCTCGGCGTCATTTAGTTCGTAACCATTGACGATGACTGGCATGTTATTCTCCTAAAATATTCCTGAAAATTTCCGAATTAATTTACTTTTTCGTCATTCCCGCGTAGGCGGGAATCCAGGCTCTTGGCGCGCGCTATCTGTGCGCTCTGGATCCCCGCATGCGCGAGGATGACGTAGCTACTAGCGGGGGCGCACTAGCTGCCATGCGCGGCTAATGTACCCTACCGAAGCAAAGCCGCTCCAGACATGCACCAACCGCGTGAACGGGAAGATCACGAATAGGCTGAGACCCATGAACAAATGCAACTTGAACAGCAGAGGTGCGGCGATGATGAATTCTGCGGCATCACCACGGAAGGTCACGATGTGCTGTGCCCAGGTCATCAGCAATACCATCATGTGACCGTCGGTATGATTGGCCGATTCAAAAATCGTCGCCAGGCCCAAGCTTAGCGTGACAAAAATCCACAGCAACAAGACCTTGTCGCCAGTCTTGGTGACTGCCGCAATGCGCGGATTGGTCAGGCGGCGGTGCAACAAAATCAGCAGGCCGAACATACACAGCGTACCGAAGACACCACCCATGACCATCGCGATCATCTGCTTGAAGGTATGCGTGACACCCAAGGTATCCCAGACGATCACTGGTGTCAGCAGGCCGACCAGATGGCCAAAGAACAGGCCAAGCACGCCGATGTGAAACAGGATATTGCCGACGCGCAGATTGCCTTCATGCAGCATCTGCGATGAGTCGCTCTTCCAGGTGTATTGCTCACGTTCGAAACGCGCCAGGCTGCCGAACAGGAAGATCGCCAATGCGATGTAGGGATAAATCCCGTAAATAAATTGATGTAGATAGCTCATGATAATCTCTCTTTATTGAACAGCTGCGCCAACGCCGGACTGCGGCTGGCGTGGGTAGAAATTGACTGGTTTCGAGGCGGAAGAACATCCCGACATATTCGGTTTCAATAACGGCTCAACCCCATCGGCACCTGGGCCGAAGGTTTCCATCGCATCATCCATATCACGCACCGGCGGCTCGCCCTGCTCTTGCGGCACCACGTCGGTTAAAGTAGTGAGCAACATGAAGATACTGTTGTACGGGCTGTCGTTACGCTTCAGGCGCATACCGATCGCTGCTAAAACATGGATCGCTTCGCCCAATAGTTTCTCCGAAGTTTCCTCATCCATCAAACTCAAAAATTCCAGAAACAGCGGAACGAAATCCGGCAATTCGCTGGATTCTGGCTCAAAGCCATGACGGCGATATTCTTCAATCAAATCGACCATGGCCTGACCACGGTCGCGGCTTTCGCCATGGATGTGTTCAAACAAATGCAGCGACAATGAATGTGTACGGTCGAAAGTGCCGACATAATTTTCTTGCAGCGAAATCAGGTTGCTGGTCTTGAGATACGTTAGCAAGGGTTGCAGCGGCTGCGAAAATTCTGGATCAGCCGCAAGCGCTTGCTCAATCTCAGGGATGGCAGCGATCAGGTCCGGCTGCGGATAGCTGAGTAGTGCTGACAAGATGCGATAAATTTGCATGATATTTCCTTTTGTTTTGTCTTCGTTTCGAAAAACGCAAACAATCAATAATTCGCTTGAAGATCCCCTCTCCCGCTAGCGGGAGAGGGTTAGGGTGAGGGTGGTTGAACTTGCAGCAATGCTTGGCAATTTGTTTGGATTTACAACAATCAAATTACACACATCTCGGTTTATTCGACCACCCTCATCCCCGACCCTTCTCCCGCTTGCGGGAGAAGGGAGCAAAACCTAGTCAATCGTCGACATTTTTTTCCGTGACTTCGGCATATCAACAAAAATCACGCTACCTTGTGGCTTCTTGCCAAACAAAGATCCATCCGAAGTGCCGCCCGAACAACCGTTACCAAACGTAAAGCCACAGCTGCCTTTTTCGTTGAAGCTGTCTTCCACCATTTCTTTGTGCGAAGACGGGATCACGAAACGGTCTTCGTAATTCGCGATCGCCAAAGTCTGGTACATGTCTTCAACCTGCGCGGCGCTTAAGCCCACTTGCTGCAATACCGCTTTATCTTCCGTACCGTGCACCACTTCTGCACGTTTGTAGGCGCGCATTGCCAGCATGCGTTCCAGCGCTTTTAAGATCGGCTCTTCCTTGCCAGCCGTCAGCAAATTAGCCAGGTAGCGCATCGGAATCCGCAGGGATTTGACGTCAGGAATAATCCCGTTCATACCCATGTGGCCGGCTTCTGCCGCTTTCTGAATTGGAGAAAGTGGCGGTACATACCAGACCATAGGCAAGGTGCGATATTCAGGATGCAGCGGGAAGGCGATCTTCCATTCGACAGCCATCTTGTACACCGGCGACTTCTGTGCCGAGGTGATCCAGCTATCAGGAATACCATGCTTGCGCGCTTCTGCAATCACTGCCGGATCGTGCGGATCGAGGAAGCAATCGAGTTGAGCCTCATACAGATCCTGCTCGTTTGGTACTGATGCAGCCGCTTCAATTTTGTCTGCGTCATACAGCAACACGCCCAGATAGCGGATACGCCCTACGCAAGTTTCGGAACAGACGGTTGGCTGGCCAGCTTCGATACGCGGGTAGCAGAAGGTGCACTTCTCGGCCTTACCGGAACTCCAGTTGTAGTAAATCTTTTTATACGGACAGCCAGAGATACACATGCGCCAGCCGCGGCATTTATCCTGATCAACCAAAACGATACCGTCATCTTCACGCTTGTAGATCGAGCCGGATGGGCAGGATGCGACGCAGGCCGGATTCAGGCAGTGTTCACACAGGCGTGGCAAGTACATCATGAAAGTGGATTCGAAAGTCGAATACATTTCCTTCTGCACGCCTTCGAATAATTGATCGCGGCTGCGTGAACTGAATTCGCCGCCTAAGTCATCTTCCCAGTTCGGGCCCCAGACGATCTTCTCCATCTTCTTGCCGGTGATGACCGACACTGGCCTTGCGGTCGGTGGTGTCTGCATCAATGGTGCATTTTGCAGATGCTCGTAGTCGAAGGTAAATGGCTCGTAGTAATCATCGATCGAAGGCAGGTTCGGGTTAGCGAACAGGTTACTCAAGATGCGCAGCTTGCCGCCTTGTTTTGGCTCCAGCTTACCGGCTTCATTTCTATGCCAGCCGCCCTTCCATTTCTTCTGGTTTTCCCATTCTTTCGGGTAGCCGATACCGGGCTTGGTCTCTACGTTATTGAACCAGGCGTACTCGACACCGTCACGGCTAGTCCAGACGTTTTTGCACGTCACGGAACAGGTGTGGCAACCGATGCATTTATCCAGGTTAAGCACCATGCCTACTTGTGCGCGAATTCTCATGATGCGGCTCCTTGTTTGTCATGTTCAGCTTCGTCTAAAGGGCCGTCGAGCCAATCTACTTTTTTCATCTTGCGCAGTACAATAAATTCATCTCGGTTACTGCCGACCGTACCGTAATAGTTAAAGCCATACGCCAGTTGTGCGTAGCCACCGATCATGTGGGTAGGTTTGAGTACCGCACGGGTTACCGAGTTATGAATACCGCCACGTTTGCCAGAGAGTTCTGCACCCGGCGTATTCACAATTTTTTCCTGAGCGTGATACATCAGGCACATGCCTTTTGGTACACGCTGGCTGACCACAACACGGGCTGTCAAAGTACCGTTACTGTTAAACACTTCGACCCAATCGTTATCCACCAGGCCGGCTTCTTTCGCCTCGATCTCAGAGACCCAGACGTGCGGGCCGCCGCGTGACAAGGTCAACATGCGCAGGTTGTCAGAGTAAGTGGAATGGATACCCCATTTCTGATGCGGCGTGATGAAATTAAGAACAATCTCTTTCTCACCATTTGGCGACTTGTTCAACATTGGCGCGACAGTTTTGGTATCGATAGCTGGCTTGTAGACACACAGGCCTTCGCCGAAATCCAGCATCCAGCGGTGATCCTGATAGAACTGCTGACGGCCAGTCAAAGTGCGCCAAGGAATGTATTCATGCACGTTGGTATAACCGGCGCTGTAGCTGACTTCT
>JAZJYB010000118.1:0-32453 GCA_040390685.1 Pseudomonadota bacterium
GCCATCCATCGCGAACACAAAAAAGCCCGTTCTGGCGATAAAGATGCAGCCAAACTGGCGGCGCTATTAGAGCGCATCATGCCAGCCTTGAACGAAGCGACACCGGTACGTGCCTTGGGTCTGGATGCGGAAGAAATGTTGTTGATCAAACCCTTGTGCCTGATCACAGCAAAACCGGCGATGTATGTCGCCAATGTTTCTGACCATGGCTTCACTGACAATCCTTTGCTGGATCAATTGACTGCGTATGCCGCATCACAGAATGCACCTATCGTTGCGATTTGCGCCTCGATCGAATCAGAAATCGCCGATCTGGATGACGCCGACAAGGCCGAATTCCTGGAAGATATGGGGATGCACGAACCTGGCCTGGACAGACTGATACGCGCCGCCTACAAGCTGCTCGGCCTGCAAACTTACTTCACCGCCGGCGTCAAAGAAGTGCGCGCCTGGACTATCCATGTCGGCGACACCGGACCACAAGCCGCCGGCGTGATCCACACCGATTTTGAACGCGGCTTCATCCGCGCCCAGACCATTGCCTTTGACGATTTCATTACCTACAAAGGCGAAGCTGGCGCCAAAGAAGCTGGCAAAATGCGTGCCGAAGGTAAAGAGTATGTTGTTAAAGATGGCGATGTGTTGAACTTTTTGTTTAACGTCTAAACCAACATCATCAACTCATGGCATTTCATAAAGTCTCAAAAATGCCTCTCTAGCCCCGCAGTCGCGGGGTTTTTTGTATCTTGTCACTTCATGCAATCTCTTTGCATCTCATTCTTAACCGGGTACGATGTCGGGTATGAGGTCAGAACACCTCCAAGATTAACCGGGTACGGTGTTTCATAGGGAAAATCAATGTTAAACGACAGGGAATGCAGGAACGCAAAGCGCCAAGAAAAGCCATACAAGCTAGCAGATGGTAACGGCTTGTACCTGGAGGTCAAACCAAACGGTGTCAAGGCATGGAGATATCGTTTCGAGATTCGAGAAGCTGGTGTTGGCACGGAAAGCACGTTTGCCATCGGTACATATGCAGTGCCGCCGATGGCTGAAACAGCGGAGGAAGCACAGGCTCGTCGGGCCGGCGGCACCTTCACTCTTGCCGAGGCGCGCGACGAACGAACCAAGGCGCGTGCACTCGTGAAGCAAGGTATCAATCCAGCTCATAATCGGCAACTTGACCGAATCAAACGCGAGCAGGATGGCGCTACCACCTTCAAGGCAGTCGCGCTGGAATGGCTGGCATTGAAGGATTGGGAGGACATCACCAAAAACCGCCGCCTAGATATGTTGACTCGCGTTGTTTTCCCAGCAATTGGAATGCTGCCAGTCAAGCAGGTGACTTCAGCTCATATCCTTGACGTTCTGACCACGGCTGCGAAGAAGAATGGCCTGACCGTGGCAGCGGAAGCGAAGCGCACCATGTCCGGAGTGTTCGAGCTTGCCGTCTCAACTTTGCGTGTGGCCGCTGACCCAGTATATCCAGTGCGCAAGGCACTCCCCCCGAACAAGACCCAGCACAAGCGCGCTCTATCCAACGATGAAATCGGCGCATTGCTGCGCGACGTTGATGGGCATGGCGGCCGGCACGAAACGCTAACTGCTTTTCGTCTGATGTGGTTGACACTGTGCCGCCCAAGCGAAGCAGCTGAGGCTCAATGGGCTGAATTTGATTTGGAGGCAGCGATCTGGCGCATTCCAGCGGAACGAATGAAAAAGCGCGCGGCACACGCCATTCCGTTGCCGTTACAGGCGGTGGAGGCATTGCAGGCACTGCAAGGAATAACCGGCCGTCAAGTCCATGCATTCCCAGGGCGAGACGACAGAACACGACCGATGGCAGTGGCGTCCTTCCGACAAATGTTGAACGTACTCGGCTGGGGTGGAAAGTACAGTCCTCATGCCACGCGCACCACTGGCAGCACTCGCCTCAATGAGCTGGGTTTCCGCTCTGACTGGATTGAACGCCAATTGGCCCACGCTGAACCTAATGTAGTGCGTCGGAGCTATAACCACGCGGACTATCTCGCCGACCGAGCCGCAATGATGCAACAGTGGGCTGACATGCTAGACGCATGGAAACGGAGTGCAGGTGTTGCGCCCACGGTCCCAAAGGCGGAATGATAAAAATACTTCGCGTTGCAAACCACTTTGAAATCGAACGATCACCCTCAATGCAATATAGCCAACTGCGCACCATTTATTGAAGTCGCATGAAAGAACATGAATGTCAGATAACTCGGAACTAGATTCAAACGCACCCATGTCAATTGTCCCATTAGGATCATTACCATCAGGAACTAAGTGGCCCATAAATGAGCGAGGCATGACAAACCGGACATACCCTGAACCCGATTGGATTATCTGGCTTCAACGTAGTAGTGTCTACACGACTGAGGCCGCGTGCTTGTCAATGGGCTGGTGCCCATTAGAGTGGGCGAACTGGCATCATAGTGCGCCTCCTACCGCGCAAATTCGTGAGTACGCTAGACCTTATTTAGACATGCTTGCAAATAGAACAGATATTTTCGGAAGTCACCCTAACGCCATTATTAGCGTCGGCAAACACGACGATAAAATGATCGACCTTACTTCTGCAAGGCGCATTGCTAGTATCGAGGGATGGGATACACCTGAAGAATTTGCACTTCCCCCTTCGTTAAAGATTCAACATGAAGAGTTTAGCGGCATTCCAATTAATACCAAGCAATCTATCGCGCCTAAAGAGCCGGCAATGCGGGCGCAAGAACGATTAATACTGTTGTGGCTGGAGAAAAATGGCCATGACGCAAAAAATTTACCAAAACGTAAGAACGGACAACCGACCGTAAAAGCGCTTGTACATTCGGCTTTAACTGAGGAACCCGTGTTTCAGAACAAAACCGCCTTCAAAAAGGCCTGGGAACGACTACGAGCAGATGGCGAAATAAAAGAAATAGCGTAACTAAATAACCCTACTCCCCCCAAATAAATGCATGGGGTAGGGTTGTGGGGGAGGATGGTTCAAAAACTATAGTTGCTTTCATGTCGATTCGCACCGAGTCACATTACTTGAAAGCCACTTATGACCACCAATCAACTTGCCGCAGCACTCAACATCAAAGCGAAATCTATTCGCAAGCGGCACTCAGAGACGGGCACATACTATTGTTTGCGCCCCGTTAAACTACCAAATCGCCAGCTCTTGTGGCCAACTGACTCGATAGCACAACTTCGCGGTGGACAATAATGATTACGTCCCACCTGCACGCTACACTTCCAGCTACCGGCTATGTCCGCCAGGCACAGCTTATTCCCGCAATCATTCCCTTTTCATCTGCGACTCTTTGGCGCAAGGTGAAAGCAGGAACTTTTCCAGCACCGGTAAAACTTTCCAGCCGCGTGACTGCATGGCCAGTTGAATCGATCCACGCTTGGATGCAAGCACGTTTGCAAAATCAGGGAGCTGCCAAATGAAAAACCCTAATCCCATCAATTTTATTTCGTCTGACACCCCATATCTCAACTATATCCAACCAAACACTGACAACGAAATTGTTCACCTGCATTTGGGAAAGCCAATCACGAACTCCGTAGCAATTTCACGTGAATTTTTGCGCCGCCATGACAACGTACTGCAGTCGCTCGACGACCTGATTACGGACGGCACGATCGGTCTCCTTGAATTCAAGGAGACCTCGTATCAGGATTCTCAGTGTAAAAAACAGCGAATGATCGAACTGACAGAGTGTGGTGCTCTTACCGCAATGCCATTCATTGGAGGTAGAAATTCGCGTACGGGCCAGGTTCGGCTGGTGAAAGCATTCCTTGCTTTACGCGACCAAATGGTCAATCAAAACGCTGAAGACTGGAAAGTCGTTCGAAAAAAAATATCGATCAGCCACATGATGATGCTCAATGCTCTGCAAGAAGTACGGGCGGCAAATGGAAAGTCGACGGAGGCACATCATTACATCAATGAAGCCAAACTAGTGAATTGGGTTTTGTTTGGGTATTTTGAAGGCGTAGTACGCGACAACCTGACGCAATTCGATATGGATTTAATGGAAAAAGTGGAGGCACGGAACTCAATCTGGATTGCACTTGGAAAAACTTACGGTCAGCGCAAAGTAGCGCTACCAAGCTACCTGCTGTCGTTACGGGCCAAGAATCCAAGGCGTTTGCAATGATCAACCGAACGAACCGATCAACGCAGCCTACAACAAACCAAGCCACCTCTATTGCGCAACACCAGCCAAGGAACATATCTATGAAAACAAAAAATATGAGCGAGTTGCTAAACATCGGCCAACTCACTCTTGATCTGCACGCTTCGAATAATACAGTCCGTTCGGCGAAGACGATCTACTACGACGCACTTGATCGTCACGAGGGAAAATATGGTCGAGACCCAGAACGCATCAATCCCCGCGACCCAAAGCATGCTGCGGTGATAGCTGCAACCAAAGTTGAGTACGAACAATATCAAGCTGCAAAACGCTTTTCCTACAACATTCAGCGCCGCTTGAGTACCCGTTGCCGGAGATTCGCATGGTAGTCGTATCTCATCCTATTCTTAAGTTCGACCTGGAATATCCAACCATAATTAATCTGATGCCTACCTGCATAAAGCAGTTGACGTATTTGGCGCCATTACGCAATACTGAGCACAAGTGCTTGAAAACACGAATACAGAGCGGTAAGCCACACCGTCAATCAGTGGTATTTTTTACGCCTATAGCTTCCTCTACGGGCGCGATGGAGCAGAAATACAAGACCCGCAAGGGGAATACTGCTCGCTCGGCTCTGTACGAGTTTTCAACATTCGCGCCCACCAATTCGCTTGAAAACGGATTTGTGGACAATCAAAGTCTCACAGAGGAGCACATCATGGCTAATCACGCCCATTGTATCGGGGTACCTGGCATATTCGCTGATATCAAGCACACCCTCGAACAGATCAACTCGTTTATTGCATTTCAAAATCCAATGCATCTAGTGAAGTTGACCATTTCCACGACCTTACGGGAATTTTCAATTTTCTGCGACCGCAATGGCGAGTATGAGGGATGTAATTGATGACACTCATCGCAAAATCTAATCCCTTACGAACATTGGAAGAATTAGCGGAACGCGGCGCGCAACCGGTTGGACGTGCTGTCTGGCTCGGCTTGGGGTACCGACCACCGAAACAATGTTCAATCTCAATCAGCCCCAACAATCTTCCAAGCGATGACGAATGCTGTGCCGTCGCCGGCCTTGATATATTCGTTTGTTTCCATGGATATGCGACGCGCTATGGTGTACTTCATAGTCTGTGCGGTGCGCTGTACCAAGCTAGACCAAGGAGATTGCTCATCATCGATTTGGATTACAAGCGCACAGCGTTCTTGAAATTGGGGGCGAAATGACACAGTACGATACCCCTACCGTATTTGCAGAAGAAACCGCCGACTTGGATTTGCTTGCAGTTCGCAACTTTGTAAATGAATCCATGACAAACAACAACGCTGTTGATTGGTCAAAACCTGATCCTTTGCCAGACACGCTGTTACCTGTTGATTCGTTCGATATGGCACTGCTACCAGAGTCACTACAGCCATTTGCCAATGACATCGTTGAACGCGTGCAATGTACGCCCGATTTTGTTGGTGCTACTTTAATGGCCGCGCTGGCGACTGTGATTGGCAGACGTGTCGGCATCCGACCCAAACGGCATGACGACTGGACCGAGTATGCCAACATGTGGGTATGCATCATCGGCAGGCCTGGAGTCATGAAGTCGCCGGCAATGTCTGCGGCGCTCGGTCCGCTGAACGCTCTCGCGGCAAAAGCATCTAAGCGTTATACCGAGGACGCCTCTGATTTTGAGGCTGGCGCGCAAATTCACGCGATGCGTATCGATGCTCAAAAGAAAAATGTAGCCAGGGTTTTAACCAAAGATTCCAAGGCAGATGTACACCTTGATGAATTCGAAGGTCCAGTTGCACCGGCTCTCAAACGCTACATAGTCAACGATGCAACAGTCGAGGCGCTACTGGATATATGCATCGAAAATCCGCAAGGTATCTGCGCGTATCGTGATGAACTGGTGAGCTTACTGAAGAACCTAGAGCGTGATGGACAGGAAAGTGCTCGTGGCTTCTATCTTACTGGCTGGAATGGAAACAGCTCCTACACCGCCGATCGGATCGGACGAGGCCGAAACATGCGAGCGGAAGCTGTTTGTCTCTCCCTGCTCGGCAGCACTCAACCAGGTAGGATCTCGGAATATTTACGTGCCGCCACTAGTGGTGGTGCGGCAGACGATGGTTTTATGCAGCGTTTCGGCATCATCGTATGGCCAGACGTTGGCGGCGAGTGGCGTAATATCGATCGCCTCCCGGATGCTGATGCAAAGCAGGCTGCATATGATTTATTTGATACACTCGATGCTCAAAATCCCCTGTCTGACTGGGGAGCTGAATCAGTAATTGGGCATGATGGGAACTTGGTCGAGGGCGAACCGCCATACCTACGGCTTGATGATAATGCTGCAGCGACGTTTCTTGAATGGCGTTCAGAATTTGAACTACATTTACGTGCCGGAAATCTCCACCCAGCAATGGAATCGCATCTATCGAAATATAGAAAACTGGTGCCAGGCCTTGCACTTATTTGCCATCTTGCAGACGGTGGAAAAGGTGCAGTGACAAATGCTGCCATGATGCGTGCGTTAGCCTGGGAGCACTATCTCAGAAGTCACGCAGAACGTGCCTATGGATCAGTAACGATTGCCGATGTTGCAGGTGCAAAATCACTGCTCAAACGCATCCGCTCTGGAGATGTTGACGATTTGTTTGCAGCACGGGACATCTATCGAAAGCAATGGTCAATGCTTTCGAATCCTGAAGACACCAACAACGCTATCGCAGTCTTAGTGGACTATGGATGGTTACGTCGAGTGAATATTCAAACCGCTGGTCGCGCAAAAGCTATTTTCGAAATCAACCCAGAGGTAAGGAAATGAATCCCTACTTGATCATGTTGAAAATGAAAAAATTGTCGACCTCCCCACTGACAGAACTGACACAAGGACCTTTTGTCAGTTCTGTCAGTGGGGAAAATAGTCAGCTCCATAAAACGAACCACCCATTTGTCAGTTCTGTCAGTGCCATCGATATACCAGTTTCAAAAATTGACACCCTGCGCGGGTTCGTGGAGTTGGATGACTTTGCCTTAACTGATACACGCAAGCTGGCGCGATCGTCAGTCAAACCGCGCCAAGCTAGGGAATGGTTAGCCTTGTTTGCAGACCTTGATGTAATGATTGAGCGATATTGTGCGGCACTGGGAAGCACTCGCAAAGATGAAGCCACGATCCTGATTATTAGATACGTACAACCTTTTACATCGATACCTGAATCACTTTCGTGGCTCAAAGAAAAACTTGAACGCATGGACAAAAAAATGAGGTAAACCCTAAATTTTAATTCACGTAATCAGGGTCACCGGCAAACTTTGATGTATGGTGAGCGAGATAATTGCAGAATGAATCAGGGGCGAAAAATGAAAAAGAAAGGGTATTGATATGAGCGAAAAAGAAGTTGCAAATGTAGAACAGGATCCGGCTTTGGCAGCCTGCAAAAAGGTGCTTTATGCAGCGATATGGCTTATTCGCAACGGCTACGGCAAAATGATGATCTTGCCTTATACATCGGAATCAGGCATCTACTGGCGCTGCGAGTTTCACCCACCAAGGAGACAGAGCAGACCTTTTTTCCGGTATTCATCGGGCAGCGAACAAAAAATTTTAGAATCTCACTGCGGAGGGTCTGTCGCTGAGAACATTCGGCCAGAACAACTTGCGCAAGCGATCATGGTGAGTGTTCCAGATGATGCCAAGTCCGACTGTGCCGGTGAAGCTTCGTACGATCTTCTGGATTGGCTTGAAGAGCTCGAACAAAAATTGGATGCTGGCTATCTTCCTCAAGCATTTAACACCTACACGACTGATTACTCTCGCTGGGAGTTAATCGGTCTAGACAATCAACAATCGTCATCGATTCGGCCTCAGCCAGGCTTCGTAAGTCCAGGGACGGAGGAGAACTGTTTGAAGGATGAGTTTTGGCACGATAGTGAAGACGACTGGAATTGCATATCCAATGGTCCTGCAATTTACATTCAAACTGCAGCTCTAAACGACGATGATTTCTGTTACGACTTGGCTGGCCGAGCACGAAGTGCATTCTCCGATGCAGACAACTTTGACGCAGTGCGAATCCTGCGAGCGACCGTCGGCGCAATACACCGCTACTCTAGCCCCATCAAAGCATCGATAGATATCCCGGCGCTACTTCCAATATCCTTGAACAAGCCTTCTGATCCAGCAATCAAACGTGCAGGACGTTTACTGTCAATGGTGCATGAATTACACAAGGCTGGTTATCAACGACTCCGAATATGCTCGGGTCTGTCAGCCGACGGTCTGGAATGGCGCTGCCACGTAGGACCAGCCCAAAACGTTATGTGCGACGGATGGACGCCCATTGACATGAGTCTTTGGCGCGGCTATGCATCATCAGATGGCAAGGCGTTCTTTGGGTGGGAGGACGTTGATAATGACGATGCCAGAATATTGGCTACTAAGTTTCTCGAACGATTCCCAACCATGGCTCGCGCGGGTGCAGGTGTGGACTGGCTTTACGCTGGCTGGTTTTCGTCGGTTCTTGGCTCTGCGGAAAACGGCATTCTCCCTGCATTTTATGGGGGTCTAGATTTCACAGATTGTGAGAAAAGGATTTCCCTTCCGCCACCTATTTTCGGCGTCCGCAGGGACGAGATATCCAATCCTGAAATATACAAGGAATTTGTATCTAACGGAAATCTCAAGGCGAGCATGCTTCCTCCACCAGATGCAGACTACGAACAGCTTTGGCCGTTCTGTTTGACTTATGACGGCTACAGGGGCAACCTCCGGACAATCGCCGACTGTTTTCACATTGCAGAAACCACCCTACGAGAAGGACTGGAGAAAGTCACCATGGACAAATTGCGCACCACAGCCTTTATCTACCAGCGAAAAATCAAGGACAACTCTGGTCTGCAACAAGACCCAAATTCGATGCGAATCATTCGGAACGTTGTTGAGGAGATCAGGCGCAGGCTTGAAAAATAGCACTTTTCAAAAAAGCGTACACACTCATTCTAGGTTGTCATACTCTCGAATTTTGACAACCAGTTTTCTGCTCATCTGGTTGTCGATATGGCTTAGTGAAGTCCTTCATAATTTTGGATGCAAATCCATGGCAACTGACGCATTGAATGATATAAATTGCTGAATCTTAATGTGCAATGGTCATATGTGACCCGCGCTGAGAATCCGCAAACTTGACGATCTATTTGAAATTTCAATACGGTCGATCGTAAAACTTGTCGGTTAAAACGTCTGAAATGGAACGGTCGAAATGAAGTCGATCATTCAGGAGAACCATGCTGATGCTGATCATAAATCGTCTAAAGATGCGCCCACTTCACTCAATAAACGTGCTTCTGGTTGACCCAGAACGCAAATGTTTTCAAACGACAATCACCATTGACAACCGCCCGGCATGAGCTAATTGACGTTGCAAATTATCGACAATCCACCATGTCTAATTCATGTTTGACCTCATAGCACGCGTTACAACCAATCCAAAGGGATGGGCTCCCACGCATCTGGCGAAGTCTACTTTGGCCTTTCTAGCGTAGGATTGCAGACAACTTTTAGGAAAGTTTGAACGTAGTAGCAGATCCGCCACGTGGGTGTAGGTATTCATCAAAAAAATTTGGAATAACCTCATAGTTTGAAATTTGATTCGTACCTTGCTGCACGCCTATTGCATGTTTGCGCATTAGCTCGATGAATCGTTCCAGCCCTACCAATTCAATCGGTGTGGCACCAGGACGTCGAGCCTCCATTTCCGCACTTGGCGTGAATGATGACGTTGTAAAAATCAAGCCATATTTGGCTCTGCCATCTACTGCTCCACGAAAATCACGCACTGCTTCCGATGACACTTTGTTTTCTTTAAAACGTTTGCACTGCCACGCAACGGGCGTCTTGATAAGTGAAAGATCGTCAAACGCCAGCATTCCCTCACCGTCGACACCGCCGTCGCCAGATTGTCCGGTTACTTTCGTCGCCTGCAATCCATTTTTGGTCATGATGAACGCGCACAATCGTTCAAAACCTTTATCTGGCATGGTGGTTAAAATCTTTTTCAGAACCGTTTCCCATGATTCCATTCCGGCCAGTTCTGCCTGCTGAGGATCTTCAGGTGGTGCATCTTGAACCTCAGAATCTTGCACCTTATTTTTTTGCGCTGTAGCGCCAAAGATCGTTTTTATACTCGCTGAATCCAATGGCACGTCCCAGCCCTTTGGCGTTAGTTTCCAGTTGCCATAACCGGCGACTGCCATTGGCTCCAGCATTTCTGCATTCACAAGGTACATTCGCGCCCATTGAATGTCATTAGAAAATTTTGGAACACCAGAGTTCAACATGGTATCGGGTACCGGCAGATTATTAGCCAGCATATTTTCTTCAATCCATTGTTTGACTGCCGCGGCTTTAGCAACACCATTCAATGATCGCAGAGCCTCGATAATCATTCCAATATAAGGAAGTGAATCGGGGTATTTTTTTTGATTGTCGTCGTTGATCATTGGTAACAGCTCTATTGAGCTTGAATGGAAATAACCATTCTACGAATTTCGTAGAGTATTCACAAGCCGATTCTACGATTATCGAAGGATGTCTAGGCAATCCTTTCCCAGCTCATTATTCGGCCGCCGTTTACGCGAGGCGCGTTTGCGTATGGGTATCGCCCAAGACAAGCTAGGTGTCGCCATCGGGTTGGATGAAGGAAGCAGCAGTGCGCGAATCAGCCGATATGAAACTGGCACACATGAACCTCCATTCGCGACCGCCTTAAACCTAGCATCGGTACTCGAAGTGCCGGTTGCCTATTTCTATTGTGACGATGACCAATTGGCGAGTTTTCTTATTTGCTATGCGAATTTTGGTGAACGCCTGCGAGAGCGCTTGATGGAATTTGTAGCTGAGCTGAGCATCCCATCTACGTAATCAATAACGATATTCGCATCCGAGAATCTGGCAATATTTCAAATTCCTTGGCCGTTCCGCACATTGCTATAAATTCCATTACAGGTTAACATTCAATTAACTTACGATTTACCTGCTTTGCTGTATGGAGGTGTGGAACTCGGAGGCTTTTCAGGTGGTCTGCTGGTCTTTATCTCCATCATTTCAACGGTGGAGTTCACGTTCTCTTACGAGAGCGGTTCCAAGAAAAGGAGCAAAAAATGAAGCTACAGTTTAACCTTAAATGCAAGTGCAACGGCGCCAAGTCTCTGGGGGTAAAGGCGGCAGATCACTGAGAAAAGTTGGAGTTGCACCCACGTACAGTTAGGTAAAAGCAGACTTCCCCCGCCATCAATGAAAAAGCCGTGAAGGGCATTTTCGCGACGTCATGTCGGTTCACGATCATTCTCGTGTTGGATTAAACACTGGGAATGATCACGAATTCCGTTTTGCAGGACATAAAACAACGAAAAACAAGCGCCGGCTATTTGAGCGTTTTGAAGTTCTGAAGACTTGGTTTCGCCTCTTATGTTTATAAATGCGCTTCCAACGGAGAAATGAACAATTGGCAGACAACGATCAAATCCAAGAAATGCTAGACTTAGCTCAGGTCGCCGCAGCATTTGCTGCCGAAGAAGGCGGCTCGATTGGGCAAATGGCTGAAACTTGTCCGAGTTTTATTAAAGCGTTACGAGCAGTCCACCCCATCAAAATCGCCGCTACCTATGGCGCGTTACTCACTCAGAAGCGCCTGCAGCCAAATTGCCTACGTTTAGAAGCACTCGTGCATCTTTGCGTTGCAATTGGACAAGGCTCCAGTTCACCGACAACGCAGCTTCTACGCCAAGGCTACACTGCAATTGGGCATGCCTGTGGTTACATGGAGGATCCACCGGAAGATATTTTCGTGGGTAACATTTATTCTAAACGCGGGAACTATCGAGTTCTTGAGGGAATTTGGGAAAGCGGTACGTTCTACCTACAACGGTTTGTTAATCTGACGGACAGCTTTCCTAGTAATGGCAATTTTTCCTCCATCGCCAATTCAATACATGCGCTGCTTAAAGTTTCTGACATTGTCTGTCAGCGCGATGGTTTAAGACGAAATGACTTGGGAAGCGAACGTGGCGAGAATGTTCTACCTCGGGATCTGACAGATAAGTCACATGAGCTGAGCCGACTGGTCAAGATTGGATTTGACGAGCTCGACCGGTCCGGTATCAATGTTGAGGATTTGTCGCCGTTCATTTTTGATCCAACCGAAAGAAGCGATTTACTAAACCAGTCAATTTCAGACAGCGCGCTTGAAGCGCGCCCTTTAGCCATCGACGGTAATCAGGTCTATCTATTGCTTCCCACTGCAATTTCAGTTGCCGTTCGCCGCTTCATTCTCACCGTCTTGGGCAACGGCGAGAATCGGAAGACTTTTCTTCACAATCTGGGACGTGAATATTCATGTCTTTTTGGCGCTACCCCCATGCTCGGCGACCGAATCCAAAACGTTCCTTTTTCGCACATGCCTTGGGGATCCGTGTGCTGCGCCTCGTTAAAAGTCGACGAAGGGCGTTATCTCAATCTGGTGTTTTTCTTGGACACCCTTGAGGATTTTTTTTCTGATGGTTTTGCAGGTGTGTACGAAGGCAATAAGAGGTTACTCCAGGAACTCAAGCGGGCAACAATATCGATGCAAGACGAAGCAGAAAATCGTCCAGGGTTCAGAGACGGCATCACGTTAATTATTGGTTGTGGCATCGGCCGCGGAGTCGCTCTTGAAACTCCAGTGAATTCACGTGAAAATTGGGAAGTCGATTTCCTAAGCGCGCCTGACTATTGCACATTGAGTCGAGTGAAAGAGATGGAGCCGTTGAATCTGTGGCGTATCGTACAGATGAGATCCAACTTAGAGGATATGAATGTTTGGCTTCAGAACATCAATGGATTCCTCAATCTTTATGCATGGGCTGATTCCCTCAAGGGGCACCTGGTCCCACATTCTGATATTCCAGAAGAGTCACTTCAGAACACATCCCTTAATCTTGCTATCTCTCAAAATAGCTTTGTCGAACTTCGGCATAAGGTCGTGATCTCAATTGACTGCCATGCGGAACAATTTGTGGATCAAACCTGGCGCATGGTCGTCACGGAGGGCGCAAGTAATTTCGAAGAGGATAACCTACAGCCGATCTACGCGCACTTACGAGTCAACGAAGATGGAATGCCTCTCGGTGCTTGCATTACGTCGAATAGATGCTGGTGGTTTGATTTGACGTCTCCAGCGGTTGGACTGGACACGAGAACCTATGACCGATGGAAGCTTATGGGTACTTGGCTTACGCGATCAGTACAACATTTGGAGGACAAGTTTGCGTTAAAACTTGGCAACGATCCTATTCTCTGGCGATGCGTGTTTGAAAATATGCAGGAAGGGTTAGAGATGCCTGTTTCCGGAACGGCACAAGAAGCGATTGACGCAATCCTAACGACGGTTGATGTCGTGCGACGCACAGTAGAATTGAAAATTGGCATTGGCTTCGACCGTGCGATACATCACTCCGAAAACATCGCCGAACGTGCACTAGTGTCGAGCTTTGTCCGCGGTGTGGCACAACTGGCAGGCGAACAGTCAGATGATCTCGATCGACTCATTAACCTTATAGTGCCGGACACAGAAACTCGGCACGCACATATGTTTCCTGCACGTCACTTTCGTGATTACGTGCGTAGCCAACTCGATGAGAAACCAATTACTATCAACCAGTTCGATGACGCCGCGGCAAAACTTGGAATAGGATGGCGTGTCCGCAATCGAGACGACAGGGGGAAGATCGAAGGTAAGAACGAATGCCTCGCGTTCTTAAATGCGCTAGTTCGACAACTAGAGGATGATCTTTGTAAAAACTTGAGCTCTTTCAACCGTCATGGCTTATTGTCCAAACTTTTGCTTAATCATGAGATAGCAAGCGCGTCAAGAGAGCATTGGCATAGAACGGCTGCTGCAGTCCTTGCACTTCGAAATGACAAAGGAGCCGCGCTTGATTCTATGCGAGACCATGAACTTAAGCTTAACGCTGTCTTTCAAGCCAGTCGCATCTTAATGGAAATGGCTATCTGCGAGTCTAACGTTGATAATGGCAACGTGCCTGGTGACCTCGATCTTTCCAGGCTACTAACCAATGCTTCTCAGCTCTACCATATTGGGGGGTGGTCAGATCTCGTTCGTTGGAATTTACTCGAGCCCCTACTGATTGTTCGGCCACTTGGTGATGTTCACGCGAAACACGATTTCATTGATACAGTCATGGACAGTTTCGGAAATGCCACAAGTGAGTATCGATACATGGATTCGGCACGGAACTACGCCAAAAATTTTGAAGTGCCGCGGGTAGTTTCTGATTCCAAGGGCGAACTAGAGGCAGAATTTTTTTCCGCTTGGCGGGAAGAATTTGATGTGGAGTTCGACGATTACCGGAGATTTGTAGACGCAGTCGAAAATTTGGGAATAGCCCAGCAGAAGCCATTATTGCAGTTATGTCGTTCTGATCTAGTTGCGCTCGCCGCAACCAAAGAGGTCGGACGGAAAATTGTTGAGAGCTTGGATTTTGTCCCTCGCCAAACTTGGCGGCAGGTTCCTGATGGCTTCGACCACAAAGACATCGCCCCCTGGCGTTTCCGTCGGAGATTGAGTGCGCTTCGCCGACCACTGTTACAAGTGACAATTGACGACGACCCGCAAATGCTCCTCGCTCCAGGTTTGTTGAGGGAATGCTTGGCCTACACAGTAGCAAACTATTATGCCGGCTCATATCCAGACTGGCATCTTGGTCCAGCAATGAAGAAGTATGCCGGGTATGCGCGTAACAGAGACGGAATGCAGTTCAACAAGGAGGTAACACAACGAATGTCCGAGCTCGGCTGGAACGCCGAGCCCGAGACAACAATTACCAAAATCGTCGGCAAGTCCCTTGATCGAAATTATGGCGACGTAGACGTTCTCGCCTGGGATTTCGACAGCGGGCGAATTTTGGTCATGGAGTGCAAGGACCTACAGTTTCGCAAGACATACGGGGAGATTGCTGAGCAGCTGAGTGATTTTCTTGGAGAAGTGTCCGCTGACGGTAAACGTAGGGATCTGCTACGCAAACACTTGGATCGCGTTAACGTTCTGCAAAGTCACATATCAGAGGTTAGAAGATATCTCGGCTTCAAGGGGGATTGCTCGATTGAGAGCATTATCGTTTTTAGGAATCCTGTGCCGATGCAGTTTGCGGAAGGACCAATCCGAGATGAAACGACACTTTTTATCTTTACAGACCTGCATAAGTTTCGATTGGTCTAACAAAGAAGCGAAACAAATTTACCCACAGGAATTTGCCATAACAGCTAGTTTGAGTGCGGATTGCTATGTGTACCGATTTAACCCGTTACAAAACGACCGATTTCCAACACTTCAGTCAATGCCAATAAAATATGTTAATAAATTAGGGGTTGTATTTAATAACAGTATGCTACATTCTGACATCGTTTTCTAACATACGATCAAGGGAGTAGAAATGGCAATCTTCGCTTATGGGCGCGTCAGCACAAAAGATCAAACTACAGCAAATCAAAAACTCGAAATTGAGAGTGCTGGCTACAAAGTAGAGTATTGGTTCGCCGATGAAGGCGTCAGTGGAAAAATGCACGCCAGCCAGAGACCGCAATTCAAAGCTCTACTTGTGCAAATTAGGAATGGAGAAACCCTGGTGGTTTCCAAGCTGGACCGACTTGGGCGCGATGCACAAGATGTCGGGAGCACCATCAAGGCATTGACAGCACGTGGCATTGAGGTGATCGTTCTGCAGCTCGGCAAAATGGATTTAGGCTCGCCAGCGGGGAAACTCATGCTCGCAATGTTGGCAGCGGTGGCCGAAATGGAGCGTGATCTGCTTGTGGAGCGGACTCAATCTGGTTTGGCGCGGGCAAAGAGCGAAGGAAAAATACTCGGACGCCCCACCAAGACAACACCAGAGCAACGTGCGGAGATTATGGCCAAATATGAGCAAGGCATTACCATCAGTGAACTAGCCAGACAATACTGCATTTCGCGAGCGTCAATTCTCGCCGTGGCAAAACCTGCACCAAATCAATCATCTGATCATTAGGAAAATTAAAATGTGGATTCAAACAACGCAGGGAACCTTCGCAGTAGCACGCTCACCCGAGGATTTAGGCAGCGGAATGCTACGGCTTTTATCAAATAGCTATGGTGATCT
Source organism: Pseudomonadota bacterium (assembly GCA_040390685.1). GTDB lineage: Bacteria > Pseudomonadota > Gammaproteobacteria > Burkholderiales > Burkholderiaceae_D > Undibacterium. The sequence goes on from JAZJYB010000118.1 coordinate 16,360, forward strand.
TCTACTGCTGAGCGACCGACATTTCAATAGCATTGACCCGGTTAACTGTAGCTCCGGCTTCTTCACCCACTACCTACGAGCACCAGAATCTCTGGTTACACTGGTAATTGCCAAGCTTGCTTCAGAGGTCTGGTATGAAGAATTGCCAGTCGCAATCGAAACTCTAAGCGGATCGAAACACAGCGCAGAATACTGGAGTATGTACAAAAATCTTCATAACCTCCAACCGCAGCAAGAATGCAATGTGGCAGAGCTTAGCGGCAAAGAGCAAGTTATTCTGAAGGTAGGCTGTGAAGGTGGATCGTTATCAATTGGAATGAAAGAAGAAAATGGACAACGAAGTTTTGTAGCTCACATTTTTGATAGCACTCCAACTTTCTTAAGTGCGGAAGACGGCGATGGTGTTGTGATCAACAGTGGAAATGAATTTACGCATTGGGATGAGGCTATGGAATGTTTGTCTCAACATCAATGGTGGAAACTTCATCCACTAGCGGTAGCTCAGCAATTCCAAGAGTTGATCATCGCTGAATTAAGGCAACGTGGCGTTGATCCAATGTGCGAAGAGTGGTCGCATCTTCTTAAGGCGACTATCGACTTCAAAGACTACAAATATTAAATATGAAAATTTAAAGAAAATTTAGTTATAAATAACAATGCAGAGAACGTATAAATAAGGTGATAAGTACAATTTCTAAGACGTAAACGGAAAAAAGCTAACCAAAGTTAGCTTTCGTCCGAATTTTTACGCTACTCAAGTAGACTACTCTTCATCTTGAGCGCTAGACACATTAGGGTCACCCCATAAGCGCCATAGTAAACATTCCAGATTCCAGTGTCAACTATTTCTGTCGCCTTAAATGGCTAGTAATACTCCATTGGTCTTTTCAAAATAATATCAACTCATGTTCAACCAAGTTTCTGCAATAATAGCTCATTAACTATAAATTGTAGGAAAGCAATGACTCTCGTAAAGGCTGTAAAAACGATATCTGCCAGCCGACTGCAGACTTATAAAGACAGATTTTCTCTTCCAAACGATGCAGAATGTCTGGGACTTTATATATGGAATAAAAAAATATGCGGAGCTTTTTTTCCCGTTCTTCAACTATTGGAAGTATCACTACGCAATGCAGTACATCAAGGTTATTTAGAGCATGAGCAAAAACGATTATTAATTCTGAACCCAGCACTTACTAATTGGTCGACTCTCCTTGATCAAGGATGGTTTATTACTTTCTTTAAAGCAAATAAATTAACTCATAAAGAATCCTTTCGGCATATATCTGCAGCCGAGTATGCATTGTCACAGCGCAAAAAACCATTAACCATCGACAACATCATCGCCAAATTACCATACGGCTTTTGGGCGCACATTTGTAGCAAGTATCACGATGAAAAGGTAAATGACTCGTTACAACTATGGCCAAAAAACAGAAATGACGTATTCCCGGCTGCAATCCGCGGAGGTAACTACATTAGCATGGACGAGATTCAAAAAACATTGCAAATAATTAATGATATCCGCAATCGAATTGCACATCATGAGCCAATATGGCACGCTTCACACTTGTATGATGCACCAACATTTATTAATAAAGTTGTACGTGATTTTGCGACCTGCTTGGATGTAATAGGGTGGATTAACCCATCCAATTTGAAAACTTTGACGTTAATGGCATGTGCTGATGAGATGGCGCACCTATGTAACATCACTGTATTTAACCATTATCGCCAGCTTGCAACGTCATTCGGCGGCACGTTAGCTTTAGACTCAACGAAATGGCGAAAAGACAACCTATTAAACGAGCGACATGAAGGTCAGGTCGTAAACGTGAGTGCGAAAGATGGCAGCACTATCATTAAAAGCATTAAAGACAATAAGCGTTTTTTCCTTGATAGAGATAATAAACCAGTTTTATCTCCCTTATTAAAAGTAGATGAATACGTAACTTTCAAACCAAAACGTAAGGGACATAACCTCTTTGCACAGGCTGTAGTGCGTAAGCCTGCCACTTAATTACAATGCTGTACGGAAATGCAAAACCGGGTATTTAACCGGGTATAAAATTAAAACATTGGATAAATTTTCATTTTCTTAAGAATATGAATAGATTTAACTTCCTGTTTAACGTCTAAACCATCAAGGCAAGTAAGAAAAGGCTCCAGATTTTGGAGCCTTTTTTTATTTTTATCAATTCTCGGATTGCGGAAAATAGCAGGTACGAATAAAGTTCGATTTATTGACATTTTCATCACTGCGTGTAGATAAAGCGGTAAGATACGTTTCTGCCAAATTCACCAAAATCCAGACTAGCTAATTACCATGCCTACCATCACTGCCCTCACCCTGTATCCTATCAAATCATGTGCAGGTATAGCCTTGCAAAGCGCGATGCTGACCGAGACCGGGCTGTCCTTTGCCACAGTGCATGACAGGGAATGGATGGTGGTTGATAGCGCTGGGCAATGTCTGACGCAGCGTGAATATCCGAAGATGGCCTTGATCAAACCCTCAATTGTCGATGGCAAACTGCTGTTACAGACAACAGGCGCGACGCCTTTGGAAATTCCGCCCGCGCCAGCTGAGACTACACACGTCAAGACCATGCAAGTGCAAGTCTGGGACGATAGTTTGCTTGCCTGCGATGAAGGTGAAAACGCCGCGACCTGGTTTAGCTCCGTCTTGGGAATAGCTTGCAGATTGGTGCGGTTTCACCCCGCTGCTAGCCGTGTCGCAAACAACCAATGGACTAGCGGCAAAAATGTCCCTACGCATTTTTCAGATGCCTATCCATTGCTGTTAATATCTGAAGCTTCGCTGGCAGATCTGAATCAAAAATTGACAGCGAAGGGATTGGTTTCAGTTCCGATGAACCGCTTTCGGCCAAATATAGTCGTTGACGGTATAGAAGCTTTTGAAGAGGATTATGCGGATGCATTTACCAAGGATCAGGCAATTTGTCTTAAGCCAATTAAGCCTTGTCCACGCTGCCCTATGCCGGCCGTGGATCAGTTGACGGCGCAAGTAGGTGACAATCCGGTTGATATGCTACAAACTTATCGGTCTAATGCAACGATGGATGGAGCTGTGACCTTTGGCATGAATGTGATTGTCAGCGAAGGTTCCGGGCAAAATCTGAAGCTTGGCGACGTGCTTGAATTGCATCTGGCGTTTTAATTTTGCACAAGTAAATTTGCTTAGACGATTTGCTGATTTGAAAGACGACATGAATAAAGTGTTTACAAAAACAGCGTCAAATCAGAGCAACGAGGAGCTTCTCAAAGAGAACCGTCTGTTGCGGGATCAACTGCAAGGTTTTTTAGAGCGCGCACACCAGAATCAAAAAATCATGTCCAGGCACCAGAGTCTGGATCTCAAGTTGATCGGCTCAAACAGTTTTCGCGAATTGATTGTGAATATTTTCACCACGCTGGCGGTGACTTCTGAATTGGATTTTGTCACGCTGACACTAATCGACCATAAAAATAGCTTACGCGAAGTATTGGTGGATCTCAAACTCGATCTGGCCGAGTTTCCCAACCTGATGTTTGTTTCAAACATTCGCGAACTCGGTGCGCTTGAAAAAGAATTTAGCAAACCCCTGCTCGGTGCCTATAAGGAAAATCTTTATGCTGCCTTTTTTTCGACATATCCGAAAAAACCCGGTAGCGTCGCGATCATCCCGCTGGTAAGGCACGGAAAAATGATCGGTTGCCTTAATCTTGGCAGTGCCGATCCTATGCGTTTCAATCCGGTGATGGCGACCGATTTCATCGAAAACTTGGCCTCTATCATCGCCATTTGCCTGGAAAACGTCATCAATAGCGAACGGCTTACCTACATCGGCTTAACCGATGCCTTAACCAATGTCAGTAATCGCCGTTTTGTTGAACAACGCATGCTGGAAGAAATTGGCCGCGCGCGCCGCCAGCAATACGATATCGCTTGTCTGTATCTGGACATCGATTTTTTCAAGAGAATTAATGACCAATACGGCCACCAGAGCGGAGATGATGTCTTAAAAGAAGTCGCAATGCGCATCAAAGCTGAACTGCGCCTGAGCGACACTTTAGGGCGATTTGGCGGGGAAGAATTCGTCGTAATTTTAGTGAATGCGAATTTGCATGATGCACTTCAGGTAGCGGAGCGCATCCGCAACAGCATCGTCAGTAAGCCATTTATGCTCAGCATGGCCGGTGCGTGTAATACCAGTATTTCGATTGGCATCTCGACCCTGACCGAAGCGAATAATCAAGGCGATATCACCAACGCCGCGCATGAATTACTCTGGCGTGCCGACCGTGCCTTATACGATGCCAAAGAGCAGGGGCGCAACCGGGTGTGCCACTGCGAACAGCGGCAAACCAACTAACAGTTCCTAATTGATTTTCTTTGTTTCGAGTTGCAGTCGTTCATACTTGGCCAGCAATTGCTCGGGAGTTTCGCGCCAGGCGGGATTAAAAGGAATGCAGCTCACCGGACAAACTTGCTGACATTGCGGCTCGGCATAATGGCCAACGCATTCAGTACATTTATTCGGATCGATCTCGTAGATTTCCGGCCCCATGTAAATCGCTTCATTGGGGCATTCTGGTTCACATACATCACAATTGATGCAATCGTCGGTAATCAATAAGGCCATAATTTACTCTAAAAACTTATTCGTCCAGCGCCGCTACTTTTTGCTTGAGCCATTTATCTACGGACGGGAAGACAAATTTGGAGACATCGCCACCAAACATGGCGATCTCACGAACGATAGTACCGGAGATGAACTGATATTGATCTGAAGGTGTCAGGAACAATGTTTCAACATCCGGCAACAAATAGCGATTCATACCCGCCATTTGGAATTCATATTCAAAATCCGATACTGCACGCAATCCACGAACAATCACCCTTGCATCGTTTTTACGCACAAAATCTTTCAGCAAACCGGAAAAACTTTCCACCTTGACGTTGGGGTAATGCCCCAGCACTTCATTGGCGATCGTCAGGCGTTCATCCAGAGAAAAGAAAGGCTTCTTATTTTTACTATCAGCGACACCTACGACTAAGGTATCAAAGAGACCCGAAGCACGACGTACCAGGTCTTCATGGCCACGGGTGAGTGGATCAAATGTTCCTGGATAAACGGCTGTGACCATCTTTACTCCTATCGCTGAAAATTAGGCACCAATTCGAACGGGCATTATGCCTGAATTTCAGGCAAATCACGCAGCATCGCTCACCAATATATTGCATTGCAATATGTGAAAGTACACACTTCCCGCTTTATCTGCGCGAATCATGCGCCAATCTTGTAATAAATTTAATTTGTTTTCAGTGTTTTCGTCCGGCGGAATGGACGTCAATGCATATTCGGCTTCGACATACAGGAAACCAGACTCAGTAAGCAATTTGGCACAGAGGGGTAATATTTTTTCCAGCATTCCCTGATTAAACGGCGGATCAAGAAAAATCAGATCGAAACGTTGCTGCCGCGCAACCAGACCCGTAACAAGCGTAAGCGCATCGGCTCTCACTAGCTCGATTTGATCGGCTCCGAGCTTTTCTTTAACCTGCTGCAACTGCCGAAATGCCGGCGTATGGTACTCAACCATAGTGACTTGGGCGGCGCCGCGGCTAGCCGCTTCAAAGCCCAAGGCACCGCTGCCGGCAAACAAATCCAGGCAGCGCAGGTTTTGCCAATGACCGTCGACCAAGTGATTTATCCAGTTAAAGACAGTTTCTCGCACACGGTCTGGGGTTGGCCGCAAGCCATCCGCGCTGATCACGCTTAAGGGTGTACGTTTCCAGAGCCCGCCTATCAGACGTATCTGATGTGAGCCCTGCTTAGCGGCAACGGGCTTTTTTGTTTGTGCTTTCATTGACATGAATATAGAGGGAACGAGGAATTTTACTAACATGGGTCTGTTAGAATGCAGCATTCTAAGTCCATTTCCAATGCAAACGTGTACTTTGTCGCTCACGATCACTAAAGTAATTGAGCGCTGCTACACGCGTCCGAATTGAAAATGGCGTAACCCTACGCCCCCCTATCATAGACAACGATGTTTAGCTTTTTCAAGAAAAAACCCAAAGACGAATCCGCTGTTACTGTCGACGCCACCACGGATATTGATTCGCCGGTGCCGCCAGACTTGACGGACTCAGTGCCTACACGAGGTTCATGGTTTAGCCGGCTAAAATCCGGGCTAGCCAAGACATCCTCTAGCCTGACCACGCTTTTTATCGGCGCGCGTATCGATGATGATTTATACGATGAGCTGGAAACGGCACTGTTAATTTCTGATGCAGGTGTAGAGGCAACCCAATTTTTGCTCGATGGTTTGAAACGCAAAGTCAAAGAAGGAAAACTAACCGAAGCCGAGCAAGTTAAATTGGCCTTGAAAGCCTTGCTGCTGGATTTATTAACACCATTGCAAAAACCTCTGGAACTCGGTCGGCATCAACCTTTAGTCATGATGATTTCTGGCGTGAATGGTGCAGGCAAAACAACAACCATAGGCAAGTTAGCAAAACACTTACAACAGCATCAACAATCGGTGATTCTTGCTGCCGGTGACACCTTCCGCGCTGCCGCCCGGGAGCAACTGACGATTTGGGGCGAGCGCAATAACGTCACGGTGATCGCGCAAGAATCAGGTGATCCTGCCGCTGTGGCCTTTGATGCAGTCGCCTCGGCCAGGGCAAAAGGTACAAATGTGGTGATGGTGGATACCGCGGGACGTTTGCCGACTCAGTTGCATTTGATGGAAGAGTTAAAAAAGATTAAGCGCGTCATCGCCAAAGGCATGGACGGCGCACCACAAGAAATTTTACTCATCATCGATGGTAATACGGGACAAAATGCCCTGGCGCAAGTCAAGGCATTTGATGAAACATTAGGATTGACGGGGCTGATCATTACTAAACTCGATGGTACGGCAAAAGGCGGCGTACTGGCCGCAATCGCTAAAACCCGTCCTGTTCCTGTGTATTTTATTGGTGTTGGTGAGCAGATCGAAGATTTACAGCCTTTCAACGCGAAAGAGTTTGTCGATGCCCTTTTCGATTGATTTTGTGATCCGCGCCTCTGCGTGTCTGCATATTGAAAGAAACTTGAGTCAATGCACCTCATTAATTAATTGCCCATGATTGAATTTAACAAGGTATCTAAAGAATTCTCGCGTGATGTGTACGCCTTGCGCGATATTTCGCTGAGCATTGCCGATGGCGAATTGATTTTTCTGGCCGGACCATCCGGTGCCGGAAAATCGACCTTACTTAAGATGATCGCCGGCGTAGAGCGCCCGACTAGCGGCACCGTTGTGGTTAACGGGCAAGACATCAGCAAACTCAAGGCCAGCAGCCTCCCCTATTTACGTCGAAAGCTGGGCCTGATCTTGCAAGCCCAAGGATTATTGCTTGATAGAACTGTGCTTGCCAATGTCATGCTACCTCTGATAGTTGCCGGAGCCGCCGCCTCGGAAGCCGAGACCCGCGCCCGTACCGCGTTAGAACGAGTCAGTCTGGCGGATAAGGCGCATGCTTTGCCGCAAGCGCTATCGGGCGGTGAGCAACAGCGCGTGGCGATCGCCCGCGCCATCGTCAATCGCCCGCAAATTATTCTGGCCGATGAACCTACGGCTTTTCTGGACCGAGACAACGCCAACAAAGTCATTAGCGCATTGAAAGCCTTTCAGAGTGCCGGCGTGACCTGCATCATTTCCAGCCATGATGAACAGTTTCTGGATCAAGCTAGTCGAGTGATTTACCTGAGCAAAGGCTCAATCACCGATAGCTGGAAATCCCCGTCGAAATCTAAGGAGGAATGATGATGAATGTCTGGTTTCGTCAGCATGCATATGCATTTAAAAGTGCCCTGTCCCACCTGCGGTTGAGTCCCGGTAACTTTATATTTAATGTACTGGTCGTGGCAATTGCCCTGGCATTACCGATTGCCGGCCTGACCATCATCGAAAACGTACGTCCAGTTTCCGCGCAACTATCGATAGAGCCAGAAATTAGCATTTTCCTGACGCCAGCAACACCGCGCAATGAAGCGACCGCATTATCTTTGCCAATCAAACAAATACTGAAAAGCTCGAATGTCACGGCAAAATTGAACTTTATCGCAAAGGACAAGGCTTTGGCGGCACTGGAAGAAACTTCCAGTCTGGCGGAAGTGCTCGCTACTCTGGGCGGTAATCCCTTGCCGGACGCGTATGTACTTTCACTCTCCAATTCGGATGCGGAGCGGGTTGACGCCTTGGTGCAGCAACTTAAAACCTTAGCTAACGTTGATGTCGTGCAAGTTGACTCGGCTTGGGTCAAGCGCTTGTCAGCCTTGGTTCATGTTCTGCAAGTGGCACTTCTATTTTTAGCGATCTCATTGGGCGGTGTCGTCGTTGTGGTGGTATTTAATGCCACCAGACTTCAAGTTCTGTCTCATCAAGCGGAAATCTCTGTGACGCGTTTGCTAGGAGCGACGAATAGCTTTATTCACAAACCTTATTACTATACTGGCGCATTATTAGGATCGCTCGCTGGCTGTGTTGCCATGGCGCTGATTGCCATTTCATTGCAACCACTGAATCAGGCGATTGCTGAATTTGCCAAGTTATATGCTTCAGAATTTCATTTGATTCCACTTGGCATTTTACCAAGTGCCGCGCTGTTAGCACTGAGTACGCTCTTAGGACTATGCGGCGCGTATTTATCTGTGCGCAGGCAACTTTCTCGGGCCATTTGAAATTTTGGATATTTTTTACAGAAGAACTGCAACTTTCGCCCTGCCTGCGGCTCTAATTGCTATAGAGGATTTCAATTTGTATTAAATAATTGATAGCTGTTTTCATCACTATCGATATAAATACAGAGTATTAGCACTCAATGCCATAGAGTGCTAATATGAGCGCTAAATAGGAATATGAGCTAATTAATTTGTATAAAATTTTATCTTTGACATAGACAAATCAATAGAAAATCTGGAGGAAGAATGACTTACTCATCGACACAAACCATGATGCCATCTTCGGATAGCACTGCGCTGACCTTAGGTTTTAGCGGTAGTCTTGGGAATATTGATGCCTATATTTCGGCCGTCAATCGTCTGCCTATGTTGACGCACCAGCAAGAAATCGATCTAGCGAACCAACTTCGTCAAGACAATGACCTTAATGCTGCGCAACAACTGGTTATGTCGCATTTGCGCCTGGTTGTCTCGATCGCCCGCGGTTATCTTGGATACGGCTTGCCGCATGCAGACCTGATTCAGGAAGGCAATATTGGCCTGATGAAGGCAGTGAAGCGCTTCGATCCTGATCAAGGGGTGCGCCTGGTTTCTTATGCCATGCATTGGATTAAGGCAGAGATGCACGAGTACATCCTGAAAAACTGGCGTTTAGTAAAAGTGGCAACTACCAAGGCGCAACGTAAGTTGTTCTTTAACCTGCGCAGCCATAAAGAAGGCCTGGATTCGATGTCCTCGAAACAGATTGATGCTTTGGCCACTAAGCTCGATGTCAAGCGCGAGGAAGTCATAGAGATGGAAATGCGCTTATCTGGCCGCGATATCGCGATGGATGCGCAAAGTGATGATGAAGACGACAAGTTTGCCCCTATCGCCTATCTTAAGACTGAAGCTGAAGAACCAACTCGCGTTATCGAAGCACAACAATACGATAGATTGCAAAGCGAAGGTTTGGAAACTGCACTGTCTAAACTAGATGCGCGTTCACGCCATATTGTTGAATCTCGCTGGCTCAAAAACGATGATGGCTCTGGTGCGACTTTGCACGAACTGGCAGCAGAATATGGCGTTTCAGCAGAGCGCATTCGCCAGATAGAAAGCGCGGCACTGAAAAAAATGAAATCCTCTTTGGTGAGCTTTGCTTAAGACTTAAGCGTCACACAATAAAAATGGCACTCCGCGGAGTGCCATTTTTATTATTGCGTAAAATTACTTCAATAGAATTTTAAGATCATGAGTTATCGGTTCCGCGCCTTGTCCATGGCGCAAGAATAAACGTATCCGTCCCTGCTTATCAAACACATAGCTGCCAGCAGTATGGTCAACTGAATATGAGCTTGCGGTCTTACCTGGTACTTTTTGATAGAAAACTTTAAAGTCCTTTGCCACTTTTTCTGTCGCCGCCTGATCGCCATACAAACCTAAAAACCGCGCATCAAAATTTGGTACGTACGCTGCCAACAAAGCTTGCGTATCACGCTCTGGATCCACCGTGACAAATAAAACCTGCACCTGATTCGCCAGCTCACCCAGTTGCTTCATAACGTCAGCCATCTCAGCCATTGTGGTGGGGCAAACGTCGGGGCATTGCGTATAGCCAAAAAATACCACGACGGCCTTACCCTTAAAATCAGCTAAAGTACGTGCCTTGCCATTCTGGTCGGTCAAGGCAAAATCTTTTGCATAATCGAGACCAGTCAGATCGGTGTTGATAAACTTTTCTTCAGGCTTTGTACACGCTGCCAAACTTGAAAGCAGCAATAAACAGACGAATATCAATCGTCGAAATGGGCTAGTCATAGTTTGATATAGTGATCCAGCAATAAGGCAGCAAACAAAAGGGACAAGTAAATGATCGAAAATGTAAAAGTCTTGCGCGCCAGAATATCATTGTAATGACGATAAATTTGCCAGGCATATCCAAGAAAAATACCACCGAGAATGATAGCGCTGACCAAGTAGATCAGGCCACTCATGTGTACCGCATACGGCAACATAGTAGTGGCGAATAAGGCGATGGTGTATAGCCAGATGTGGAAACGTGTCAGCTCTGGGCCATGCGTCACCGGTAGCATAGGCAAACCGGATTTTGCATAGTCGTCACGTCGGTACATTGCCAGGGCCCAAAAATGCGGTGGAGTCCAGACAAAAATAATCAGGACAAGTAGCCACGCTTGCATCGGCACATCATTGGCGATTGCAGCCCAGCCCAAGGCTGGAGGCATGGCACCGGATAATCCGCCGATCACAATATTCTGCGGAGTCGCCGGCTTCAAGATGATGGTGTAAATGACTGCGTAACCAACAAAAGTTGCAAAGGTCAGCCACATCGTCAGCGGATTAACCAGGCTATACAACACCCACATACCGGCAGCACCAATCACAGCAGAGAACAACAAGATTTGCGGCGGAGTGATTTCTCCACTGGCACTGGCACGACGCGCGGTACGCGCCATACGCGCGTCAATCTCACGCTCGACCAGACAATTCACGGCAAATGCAGCACCTGCCAGTAACCATATTCCGACGGTAGCGGCCAAAACCAAGCGCCAGCCAGGGAGTTCTGGAGTGGCGAGGAACATACCGATCACCGCACAAAACACTGCAAGCTGCGTCACACGCGGCTTGGTTAATGCCATGTATTGCGCAAATCGGTTAGAGGGTAAACTTATAGTGGTCATGAGTATCTGGTTATGCGGCGTGCCTAGCCCGGTAGTTTAGCATGGTGAGCAAAAGCACGAGCAAGGCTGCTCCGGCGTTGTGTAATACGGCGATAAGTAATGGCCATGAAAAAAATACGGTCGCGACTCCAGTCACCAATTGAGCGAAAATTACTAGTAGTATTTTGTTAGCCAGCGAGCTAAGCGTAGGTGTTTTTCGCGCCAAAAAGGCGGCCCAAACTACCGCCCCAATTGCACACCAGGCAAAACTTCTGTGCACCCATTGGATCGCCACCAAGGCAGAAAAAGGCAAGTAATCGCCATTGGCTTGCTGCCCTAATTTGCGCCACAAAGTAAATCCATGTACAAAATCCATCTCGGGAGCGAACACACCATTACATAAGGGATAATCGTTGCAAGCGAGAGCCGCATAATTGGTACTGACCCATCCGCCCAGTGCGATTTGTACGCCTAGCAAGATCAGCGCAATTGTTGCGATTCGAATCAAACCAGACTGCTCAGGCTTAAGTCCATTTGAAGAATTAGGCGAAGAAGTAAGCTCGCGCGCAAAAGACCATGCCAGCAAAGCCAATAAAATCATCCCTAGTAATAGATGTATTGTAACGATGATTGGTTGCAACTTCATGGTCACAGTCCAAGCCCCAAAGGCACCTTGCACACCGACACAAAAGAACAATGCAGTTGGCAACCACGGAGAGTGCTGCAATTTTCTGCGCTGCCACCAGGCAATCAGCATTTGCGCCACGATCAAGACACCGACGCTCATCGCCAGATAGCGGTGGATCATTTCCACCCACGCCTTTAATAAAGTCACCGGACCGGTCGGCATCAAGTCTTGCGCCGTCTTGATCGCTTCATGCGATTGAAATGGATTGGCCTCGCCATAACATCCGGGCCAGTCTGGGCAACCTAGCCCGGAATCAGTCAGCCGGGTAAACGCGCCAAACACGATCAAATCAAACGTCAAGAATAAGGTGACCGCAATCAGCTTGCGATATTTACTGACATCCTTTGAAGCCCATACCACGCTTAAGGGGAGTAGCGCGACCAATAAACCAGTAATCAGAAGTTGTGCCCACATGAGTATCTAACCTAACCGATGGCAGACGCACGCAACAATTTGGCGATGTCTTTTTTCATTTTTTGAGGGTCGGCATTTTTCGGAAAACGCATCATCAAATTACCGAGAGGATCTATCATGAAGATATGATCATGTAGTTGTGTTCCAGGCTCAAGCGGCAACCAAGCGCTCAATGTATTGACGTTGACCTTAAGGATATGCACGCCATCGAACATGCGTATCAATGTGGTATCTATCGCCTGATCGTCGGTGACTAGCCATACTCTTTCCACGCGATCCATCTCTTTGCCCTGAATCAGGCGCAATTGCCGCATGTCGTATAATTTCTTTTGACAGGCTTCGGCACAGGCGCCGCTATCAACCTGCAACATGATCCATTTTCCCTTGTAGGCATCTAGTTCTTTTGCCTCACCACCCAATAAACTACCGCCCAATTTTGGCATGGGGTAAAGGCGTGGATCCAATATATCGCCGTAATTTGTGCGGCCAGTTGGTTTGATCACGTAATAGGTAAAGTAGGAAAAAATTATCGGTGCGGCACACACTGCCAACACTGCAAACAATTTCCAACGGCCTGCTGAAGTTCTATTATTTACTTTTTCCACGACGAAATCCTGTAACAACAAAAAAAATAACTGCCATCAAAGACAGTGCGTACCACTGAAATGCATAAGCGCGATTTTTATCCGAACCCACTGAAGGCAAAGTCCAGTCACGCAGCAAGCCATCAGCAGTGTCATTGGTTTGATCGATTACAAAATCTGGCATTTTCAATCCCATTTGCCTAGCTCCATCAGGGATGTCGAGATTTTGCAAGATCACTCCAGGCTTATACGCTTCGCTTGCGCCCAATTGCATGACTTTTTCCATGCCCAGCCGGATCACTCCCTCCAACTGCATCGAGCCTTCTGGCGTCTTGAGCGCAGGCATTTGCGTGCGATTGACAGGGTTCCTAGGCTGCCAGCCACGAGCTACCAAAACATGCTGATCGCTTCCCTGAACTTTAAACGGCATCAGAACATAAAATCCAGCTACCCCATGCAGTGGCCGGTTATCCAGATACAAGGGCCACTCCCGGACAAATTCACCACGTAAACTCAGCCTTCTAAATTCAATATTCTCAATTGGATTATTCAGGTCAGCAGCGCTTAGCGGCGGCTGTTGTGCTCGCTGTACCAACGCAGTTGCCGCATTCTCTTTTTCAAGCGCACGCCGCGTCTGCCATTGCCCCAGACTGACACCGAGTATGCATAATACAAGCGTACTTATCAATGGGATCACACGAAGGCGAAAGGCGTTAGGCATTACAATAGAGTTTTTCTAAATAGGTCTGTCAGCATGAAAATTCTTGTCGCTATCGCTTTTTTACTGATCTTCTTCAGTCTAGGCTCAGCTTTGATTTATATGATGAAAGACAAGGGAAAGAGTAATCGAACTGTCAAAGCCTTAGCTTTCCGCGTGGGATTTTCTATTGCGCTGTTCGTACTCATCCTGATTGCACATCATTTCGGTTTAATCGAACCAACTGGAATCCGTTAAATTTCTTGCCCAACAATAGCTTTAACAAAAAACAAAAAGCCGCACATTGTGCGGCTTTTTTCATTGCTTGTGGTCAAAAATCTGCAAATTAGAGCCAATAAACAACCACGTACAATCCTAGCCAAACCACGTCAACAAAGTGCCAGTACCAGGCTGCACCCTCAAACGCAAAGTGATGCTCTGGCGTAAAGTGACCCTTCATGACACGATACAAAACCACCGACAACATGATCGCACCCATGGTCACGTGAAATCCGTGAAAACCAGTCAACATGAAAAATGTCGAACCGTAGATTCCTGATGTCAGCTTCAAACCTTCGTGATACGCCTCAATGTATTCATAGGCCTGGCAACCCATGAAGACTGCACCCAACAAAATTGTCGCGAATAACCAAATTGCTGTCTTGGTACGTTGTCCTTCTTTTAAGGCGTGATGGGCGATAGTCAAAGTCACACCCGAACTCAATAATAAAGCGGTATTGATCGTTGGAATAGGGAAAGGTCCCATAGTCTTGAACGCTTCGATCGTACCGGCTGGGCCAATATTTCCCCATTGCGCGACAAAATCAGGCCACAAAACCTTGTGATCCAGATCAGCTAACCAAGGCATACTGATACTGCGGGCATAGAATAAGGCGCCAAAAAATGCGCCGAAGAACATGACTTCAGAGAAGATGAACCAGCTCATGCTCCAACGGAAAGAGATATCCACGCGGTCGTTATATTTGCCAGCTTCAGATTCAGCGATCGCATCGCCAAACCAGTTATACAACACCGCTAAGGTCAGAAAGATACCCGTAAAATTGAGGTATGCCCCCCAAGACAGGTCATTCACCCAAGCGGATGCGCCCAGCATAGTCATCAATAAAGTGGACCCTGCCAATACCGGCCATTTTGATGGATTTGGCACGAAATAATAAGGGGCTTTAGCTGTGTGAGAACTCATTTCTATCTCCAGATACAATTTTTAAACTGACTACTTTATTTTGCCACGACATTTTTAACGACTGTCACCAATATCGAGATGAATATTAATACACCAATAACGGCAGCGATAATGACATGAATTGGATTGAGCCGCGCAGCATCCTTTTCATAATCACTTTTTTTCCGTATGCCCAAAAAAGACCAAAATACGGCTTTCAGGGTTGCCGCAAACGACGCCTTTCGTTTGGTGACCGGATTCGATTTTTCCATTACTTATACGCCTTTACCAGTAACATTTGGTTTTACACCGACCTCAAAAAATGTATATGACAAAGTAATTGTCTTCACATCTTTAGGTAGCTTCGGGTCTATATAAAAAACCACTGGCATCTGTCTTGCTTCGTTTGCTTCGAGAGTTTGCTGCTTAAAGCAAAAACACTCCATTTTCTTAAAATACTGTGCTGCCTGCAACGGTGCATAACTTGGGATAGCTTGCGCATCCATCTTGTACGATTGTTTGTTGACGACTTCGTACACAATCTGAGTCATTTCGCCAGGATGTACCTTCATGCTTGCTACTACTGGCCGAAAGCGCCATGGCCCTTGAGTATTGGCATCAAATTCTACCGTTACTTCACGACTTGTGTCGATCTGCGAATTGGAGATATCTTTAACCGAAATATCTTTTGGCGTGAGTATATTTACACCAGTCAATTCACAAATTTGCTTATAAATCGGCACTAAAGCATAACCAAAACCAAACATCACAAGAGCAATCACTAACAACTTGCCTAGCATCGTGCCATTGAGTTTCTTGAGACCTAAACGCCCTGGTTTTGAGGCTTGTTCCAACATCTGATCTTTCTAACCCGCTTCAACGAAACCAAGTTTGTTTGACTATAACGCCAACAAAAAAAACTAATACGATCGAGAACAACATTAAAGCTGTCCTCAAATTATTCGGTTGCTTATCGTTTTTCATTTTTTGCAGGAAGCTCAAGGTTGAGCTTCCTATCCATTCTTATTTAAAACTCGTATTTAAAACTCGAATTTAAAACTCTTATCTAACTACTGGCGGTTCTTCAAATGTATGGAAAGGCGCAGGGCTAGGCACTGTCCACTCCA
>JAZJYB010000119.1:0-12272 GCA_040390685.1 Pseudomonadota bacterium
AAGGACGTGATCGCAGCCTTGAAAAAAATTACTGCGAGCAAGGTGACGTTTATTTCTCGTGGCGATAATTCCGGCACAGATCAGATGGAGCAATCGTATTGGAAGGAAGCGGGAGCCAAGCCAGAAGGGCGCGCCTACGTTTCTGCCGGTGTTGGTATGGGTGAAGCGTTGACGATGGCCGCGCAAATGCAAGCCTATACCCTGACTGATCGCGCCACCTATGCTGCATATCGTGCTAAAACTGGTTTGTCGGTAATGGTCGAAGGCGACGTGAAGATGTTCAATCCGTATGGCATCATTGCGGTTAATCCAACCAAGTATAAGGATATCAATTTTCGCGCTGCAAATTTATTGATAGCATGGCTGACCTCTTCCGAGGGACAGCAAAAAATTAATGAATTTAAGGTCGATGGACAGCAATTGTTTTTTGCCTCTGTTAAAAAATAAGCGGGATTGGTTTTCAATCCGCTTATTTAATATATTTTAGGACTTACGCAAAATTGTTCCAGCTAGGCGCACCGACGAAGACAGTGCTGTAGCACGGCGAGGCGAGTGTAACGACGCTGGGGCGATTTTGCGTAAGTCCTATCGAAATGATTGGAAATGCATGGACAGCATAGATCTCGAAGTTCTGAAAACCTGTGACCTGTGGATAAAAGCAAGCCGCGCATGTGCGCTCGTCACCGTTATCAAGACCTGGGGATCGAGTCCAAGGCCAGAAGGCGCGACCTTGGTTATTTGCGAAGACGGTAGTGTGGTCGGTTCGGTATCCGGCGGTTGCATCGAAGATGATTTGATCGAACGCGTGCGCAATGAAGGCATTGTCCGAACCACGCCTGAAATCGTCACTTACGGCATCACCGCGGATGAAGCGCATCGCTTTGGGTTGCCTTGCGGAGGAACCATACAACTCGCGATTGAACCCCTGTCTGAGAAAAGCAACATTGCGCAATTGTTGCAACGCCTGAGTCAGCATGAATTGATCGCCCGCAGGCTCGATTTAAGGACTGGCGAAGTCAGATTGGAGTTGGCTGGTGATATTGCTTGTTTGCAGTTGACTGACACTGCTCTAACGACTTTACATGGCCCGCGCTGGCGTTTGTTGATCATCGGTGCCGGACAACTTTCGCGCTTCCTGGCGAGTATCGCACTAGGCATGGATTACCACGTCACGGTCTGTGATCCGCGTGAGGAATATCGTGAAGGCTGGCAGGTGGAGGGAGTACAAGTGGTGCATGCGATGCCAGACGATATGGTGGTCGAGATGCGCCTGGATAGCCGCAGCGCGGTAGTGGCGCTGACGCATGACCCTAAACTGGATGATCTGGCGCTGATGGAGGCACTCAAGTCTGAAGCATTTTACGTCGGCGCGATAGGCTCACGCGTGAATAATGCCAAGCGACGTGAGCGCCTAAAGGAGTTTGATCTCACCGATGCCGATTTGGCGAAACTACACGGCCCGATTGGCCTGTATATTGGTAGCAAGACACTGGCAGAAATTGCAATATCTATTTTGGCGGAAATGACGGCAGTTAAAAATAAGGTGCTGTTGCCGCTAGAAATTAGTGTGGAACACGCAAAAAATAGTTCGGTTTAAATGACATTTTCGCCTCGTCATAGGCAGAAAGTAAATAAAGCCTGGGTCAACCTCAAGCTTTTGTCATAAATACCCATAATTGACCTCTAATTTCGCGTAAAATCCCACCCAATATCAATCTGGCAGGGGAATTAAATGAGCATTAAATCCGATAAATGGATACGTCGCATGGCACAAGAGCACGCCATGATAGAACCATTTTCTCCAGGGCAAGTACGCGAAGAAAATGGCAATAAAATCGTGAGTTATGGCACATCTTCATATGGTTACGATATTCGTTGCGCCGATGAATTTAAAATATTTACCAATATTAATAGCACGATCGTTGACCCGAAAAACTTCGACGAAAAGTCGTTTGTTGATTTCAAAGGTGATGTTTGCATCATCCCGCCAAATTCGTTTGCATTGGCGCGTACCATCGAATATTTCCGCATTCCACGTAGTGTCTTGACGATTTGCCTGGGCAAGTCCACCTATGCGCGTTGCGGCATTATCGTTAACGTGACACCATTCGAGCCGGAGTGGGAAGGTTATGTCACCCTCGAGTTTTCTAACACGACGCCATTGCCCGCCAAGATTTATGCCGGTGAGGGTTGTGCCCAGGTCTTGTTTTTTGAAAGCGATGAAATCTGCGAAACATCCTACAAAGACCGTGGCGGTAAGTACCAAGGGCAACGCGGAGTAACTCTCCCGAAAGCTTAACAATCAATTTCTCTCTGTCGTTTGGACGACGTGAGTTGGCAACGATCAAAAGTTTTCTTTTTGTAAAAAAGTAAATTTTGACTATACTGGCTTTGCTGATTCAAATGCAAAGCCTTTTTTCTGTTGTCCACCAGGGAGAAATTATGAATAGTCTTGATCAGAACCCGCAACAAAGCGCGTATCCAGAGTTGCAACGCCGTCGCTTCTTAGCTTCATCTGCCAGCCTTGCCATCGGCTGCGCACTGGGAAGTTTCCCCGCTTTTGGGCAGGCTGCTACTGTCCATGTCTTGCCCGCATTGCCATATGCAGACGATGCGTTGGCGCCGGTTATCTCTTCAAATACCATCAGTTTTCATTATGGCAAGCACCATAAGGGCTATGTCGATAATTTAAATAAGCTTATTGTCGGAACTGATTTTGCCGATATGAGTTTAGAAAAAGTGGTACTGGCAAGCGCAGGGCAGGCGGACAAGACTGCTATTTTCAATAATTCGGCACAAATCTGGAACCATTCCTTCTATTGGCGCAGCCTGCGCGCTAACGGCGGTGGCGAACCACCTGCCACCCTCAAGCAGAAAATTGAAGCCTCATTTGGCAGCGTAGAAGCATGTAAGAAAGAACTGGCCGCTGCTGCATTAGGGCAGTTTGGTAGTGGTTGGGCATGGTTGGTACTAGATGGCGAGAAACTGAAGGTGGTGAGAACGGCGAACGCAGAATTGCCTCTGACTAAAGGGCAAAAACCATTGTTGACGATCGATGTCTGGGAACACGCATATTATCTCGATTATCAAAATAAGCGCGCCGATTATGTGAATGCCTTGCTGGATAAATTGATTAACTGGGGATTTGCTGCTGACAATTTAGCAGCCTAAAAAATAGCGGACTTGCAGTCCGCTATTTTTTTAACTTAATTTATTGGAACCAATTCAACAATTCTTCAATCAATCTCGGCGAGTGTCTGATGCACAAATGCAGATAAAATCAATTTAGATTGAGTTGAGACATCGACAAATTCAAAACCGTGTCGATATTCATCTGTGTTCTCAGTTGGGGTAATAGAACGAAGAATAATGTTTAAAGATAAGTATTCGTCGTTGCCCGCCGCATTAACCTTAAATTTAATAATCCCAGTATCATTTTTTTTGCCCAAAGGTTTCTTAATGATACCGGAACTACCACCCATACTTAGGTCGCTTAAAGTCGCCGCTGCGGTCTGTTCCGGGTCGCCTACTGTCACTGAGGCAATGATCTTTACCGTGGCGCGTGAGCCTTGGCGGATCGCGGTGCAACGGACCAATTTAGGGTAGGAGAGATGCAAATAAGCATGCGGAGAGAAAACGGATTTGAGTGCTGAAGCGGTAAAGGCGTAGGCCTTTTTTCCTGGAAATGCCCGCACAATAAAGGTTTGACCATCTCTGATTAGTGCGCCTTTTCCATCGACAACCGGTGCTGTCACGAGGATGGATTTATTCTTCACAAATCCAACTAATTTCACTGTATAGCGTATGGAAGCATTGTCATGTACTTGAAGGTAAAAAGTTTCACCGACATACCAGCGCACGCTGTCGAGGTCCAGCATCACCGTTTCTTTATTCTGTTCTTGGGCAGGTTTTTCAATCTCTGGCACTTTGGCCGCAGGCGCCGGTTTCGCTTCCCACTGTGGATCGGCGCAGTAACCATTTTCAATTAAGAAATCGAGCTGATCCTGATCGTCTACTATGATCCCTGAGGCAAGTAATAAGTTGCCCCAAGAGTCGTACACATTTTTTGATACAGTGTTACCTACTCTTAGTTCATCTTTCTTGATTGGTACAAGGGCATCAAGTTCGTTCATGCATTTTCCTAGTGCTCAGTTAGAAGTGAAAACTCATCGAAATCGGATCACGAAGAATAGACCTGTTTTTTGAACATTTATACCATAAAAAGCACCGATATGACTTGTCCGTCACATGGTGCTTTTCGTTTTTGCTACACAGATTTGGTGATTTTGATTGATTAATCAGCTATTTCTGCGCCTAGCGGTACGCAATCTACAAAGTAGCCGCGTTTTCCATCGCTTTCCACTTTTACAAGGCCGTGACAGTCTGTTTCAAAACCAGGAAATTGCTCGTTGAAGCTGCGCACAAATTTTAAGTAATCAACGATGGTTTTATTAAAACGTTCACCAGGAATCAACAAGGGAATGCCGGGTGGGTATGGGGTCAGCAGAATCGCTGTAACCCGACCTTCGAGATCATCAATAGCAACGCGCTCAATTTCCCGATGCGCCATTTTGGCAAACGCATCCGATGGTTTCATTGCTGGCTGCATGTCAGATAAATACATTTCAGTCGTCAGGCGTGCGACATCATGCGATTTATAAACTTCATGAATGCGCTGGCAAAGGTCTTTCAATCCTGCGCCTTCATAGCGAGGATTAGCTGTGGCAAATTCTGGCAATATCCGCCACATCGGTTGATTTTTGTCGTAGTCGTCCTTGAATTGCTGTAGCGCAGTGAGTAAAGTATTCCAGCGACCTTTGGTAATGCCGATAGTGAACATGATAAAGAACGAATACAGGCCGCATTTTTCAATAATGACGCCATGTTCGGCCAGATACTTAGTGACGATGGAGGCAGGAATGCCGGATTCGTCAAATTTACCTTGCAGTGACAAGCCTGGTGTGACGATGGTCGCTTTAATTGGATCCAGCATATTGAAGCCACGTGCCAAATTACCGAAGCCGTGCCAATCATCTTCCGCGTGAATCATCCAGTCTTCGCGCGAACCTATGCCATCGTCGGATAAGGTTTCAGGGCCCCAAACCTGGAACCACCAGTCTTGTCCCCATTCTTGATCAACTTTACGCATTGCGCGGCGGAAATCCAATGCTTCGAGAATGGATTCTTCGACCAAGGCAGTTCCACCCGGCGCTTCCATCATCGCTGCCGCGACGTCGCACGATGCAATAATCGAATAGTTAGGTGAGGTCGATGTGTGCATCAAATACGCTTCAGCGAAACTATCTTTATCGAGCTTAACTGTCTCTGATTCACGCACCAGAATTTGCGAAGCTTGAGAAATGCCAGCGAGCAATTTGTGCGTAGATTGGGTCGAAAAGATCATTGATTTTTTCGCCCGAGCGCGGTCTTTTCCAATCGCATGCATATCCTGATAAAAATTATGGAAGGTTGCATGCGGTAACCAGGCCTCGTCAAAATGCAAGGTATCTATTTCGCCATCCAGCAAATCTTTAAGTGTTTCAACGTTGTATAAGACGCCATCGTAAGTTGATTGTGTGATGGTGAGTATGCGCGGTTTTTTGTTTTTTGCATTGCGCGCAAAAGGATTCGCTTCGATTTTTCTGCGTATGCTTTCCATGGAAAATTCTTCCAATGGTATCGGTCCGATAATACCCAAGTGATTGCGGGTCGGCATCAAGAATACCGGTATCGCGCCGCACATAATGATCGAGTGCAAAATTGACTTGTGACAGTTACGGTCAACCACGACGATGTCGCCTGGCGCTACTGTCGAGTGCCAGACCATTTTGTTCGAAGTGGAAGTGCCATTGGTTACAAAGTAACAATGGTCAGCATTGAAGATGCGAGCTGCATTGCGTTCAGATGCGGCTACAGGACCAGTGTGATCCAATAACTGGCCAAGTTCCTCGACCGCATTACAAACGTCGGCGCGCAGCATATTCTCACCAAAAAATTGATGGAACATTTGGCCGATAGGTGATTTTAAAAATGCAACTCCGCCTGAATGCCCTGGGCAATGCCATGAATAGGATCCGTCATTGGCGTAGTGAACCAGCGCGCGAAAGAACGGCGGTGAAAGACCATCAAGGTAGGATTTTGCTTCGCGGATAATGTGACGTGCGACAAATTCCGGCGTGTCTTCAAACATGTGAATGAAACCATGTAGTTCACGCAGGATATCATTGGGAATATGGCGCGAAGTACGCGTTTCACCATACAAATAGATAGGAATATCCGCATTTTTGTAGCGAATTTCTTCGACAAAGGCGCGTAACGATTTTAAGGCGTGATCAGTCTCTTCATCAGAGCCTCCACCAAATTCTTCATCATCAATCGACAAAATAAAAGCCGAGGCGCGCGATTGTTGCTGGGCGAATTGAGATAAATCACCATAGCTGGTAACACCTAAAATTTCCATGCCTTCTTTTTCCATGGCATCGGCTAGTGCGCGAATACCAAGACCGGAAGTATTTTCGGAACGGAAGTCTTCGTCAATGATGACGATAGGGAAGCGGAATTTCATGGAAGTCTCCAAAAAAGCTTGTTACAAGGGAGACGCCTGGGCAAGTTAACTCAACCGCTTGCGCGCCAAAAATTTAAAGAAGCGAATTTTCTCAGATATGTGCGGCTAGATGTGAAAAATATAGGCCTCAAAGGGCAGATGTGGAAATTTTATTATTTACACGCCCATCCTGCCTTTATTGTCATGACGATTTGGAAATAACTTTGAGCTTCTTTGCGAGCAATTTGAAAAAAGGACACCGAAAAAACTTTACGGTGTCCTTTTTTTGTATTGGTGACTCTTTTAATCTCAGCGCATGTGAAAGATGCAAACTAAAAACGGTAACTTGCTGCCGTGTAGACTGTGACCGGCGTTTTTTGGAAAATGAAAGGGCTGTTGGCCGCATCACCCAGTAGGTGTTGAACTGAAGCACCGGTCGTCAATGACCAGTTAGTATCAATACTCCAGTGCCAATTGGCGCCGACTTTGACTTCAGTTAAGCCTGAGTTCGGCGTGTATTGGGCGTATCCACTGTTGACGGCTTGCGTAGCATTTACGCCAAAATAGGACTGCTGATAACTATTATTCGCCCAATTTGTACTAAACAGGGCAGTCAGACGGTGTCTGGAGTTAAGCATGTTGGTGGCTCTGCCGCCTAAGCTTACTTGAACCCCATTGTGGTCAACGCCAGCCCCGTAACGTACCGAGGAGAGTAGTGCATAGTTGGAATTGATAAAGTAGTTCAGGTAGGCACCTGGCTCTAATGTCGTATCAATATCGCCCATGCCATTTAATCGTGCTGAACGCGCATCATCCCGGCCCAACTCCATCGTCATACGGACGCCATATTGCAAATTCGGATCTTTTGAAAAATTATAGCCAAGGCCAGAAATGGCACTGACAAATACACCGTTTTTCCATTGTGCATCGAAAGCTGGGTACGCTGCCGCGCGGCGCTCATCGGAACCGATATATTTAGGTACAGACATCGTCACTGCGCCAAGTGAAAAATTGACACCATTCTGAAGATAAGGTGCGGGTGTGAGCTGTGCAAAATCTAGCGACTGAGCTTGCGCAGGGCAGGCTGCAATGAATAGAGCTAAATATAGGACACTTAGGACGTTTTTCATTATTCTTATCCTTATATGTGCAGCCAAGCCAAGGCGGCTAGGCCAGTACCTGCTACAGCAACTCCATACGAAGTATATTGTAACCATTTTTTCTTGGTGAGTAGTGTAATTGCCGCTAAAGAGATGGCAATTTGTAACGCCGTCATTGCTTGAGCCCAACGATGATGTTGATGCAATGCACCCTCAGACCTATGATCCCATTCGGTTGACTCGGCTTCAAATTTCTCCGCTACGAGCTTAATCGCTTCTTTTTCACTCTCGTAACGAGCCACTTTGGCTTTGTATTTTTCTACATCAATGCCAGGTAAGACCATCGCCAATTCAGCTAGATTTTGTTTGCTGGATTTTGATTGGTAAAAATTCCATTGATTTGCGGCTTCGGTTTTTTTGATGGCAGCTTCGTTCTTGAACATGGCTGCATCATTTTGCGTAGCGCCACCTTGAAATCCAAACAAGGCACCGACTGTTGCCATAATCGCGGTCATTACCGCAATTCTGCTAGCGAATTGGTCATTGCCGTGTGCCGCGTGTTCTAGTTCATGGTCATGTGGACCGTGTACGTGAAAGCCTTCTGAAGACATCTTATTCCCTATCGTTTCTTGTATGTGACAAATGCGTAATTGAGTTGATTTTTTTCTGAATAGTGATTTTCTCGACTGGTTTCTACCCATACAGTTGGGTCGATTTTAGGAAAAAATGCATCGCAGGTAAAATCTTCTTGTATTTCTGTAACAATCAGTTGATCGGCCATTGATAGCGCTTGCTGGTAAATTTGCGCGCCGCCGATGATGAAGGCTTGATCCTTATTTAACAACTCATGCGCTGCTTGCAAGGACGCTACAGCTTCAACCCCATCATGCTTCCATTCTGAATTACGGGTAACAACGATATTGCGCCGGTTCGGCAAGGCTCTTCCAATAGAATCAAAAGTTTTACGCCCCATGATGATGGCGTGACCGCTAGTCGTCCGTTTGAAGTGCGCAAGATCTTCTGGCAAATGCCAAGGCAGGCTGTTGCGTATTCCTATGCCCCCTTGCTTGTCGGTGGCAACGATAATGGTTAAAAATGACATGGTGATGAAATGAGTGACTAGACTGCAACGGCTGCTTTGATGTGCGGATGGAATTGGTAATCCGCAATGTCAAAATCTTCAAATTTGTAATCGAAAATTGAATCAGGCTTGCGCTTAATAATTAATTTTGGCAATGCAAATGTGCTGCGGGAAAGTTGTTCCTTGACTTGATCGAGATGATTTGAGTACAGATGACAATCGCCGCCAGTCCAGATAAATTCACCGACTTCAAGGCCAGTTTGTTGTGCCACCATATGCGTGAGCAATGCATACGAGGCGATATTGAAGGGCACACCCAAGAAGATATCCGCACTGCGTTGATACAGTTGGCAGGAGAGTTTGCCATCCGCAACGTAAAACTGAAATAAAGCGTGGCAAGGTGGGAGTTTCATATTGGGAATGTCGGCAACATTCCACGCAGATACGATTAGACGCCTGGAATCAGGATTGACCTTGATCTGCTCGACAACTTGCGCGATCTGGTCCACATGTTGGCCATTTGGCAAAGGCCAGTTGCGCCATTGCGAACCATAAACCGGTCCGAGATCGCCATTTTCATTAGCCCAATCGTCCCAAATTGAGACGCCATTTTCTTTTAGGTATTTGATATTGGTCGAACCTGCCAGGAACCAGATCAGCTCATGGATAATGGATTTGAGATGGAGTTTTTTTGTCGTGAGTAAGGGGAAACCCTGACTAAGATCAAATCTCATCTGATGGGCGAAAACTGAGATTGTGCCAGTACCGGTACGATCAGTTTTTGTAGTGCCATGTTGCTGAACATGGCGCATGAAGTCTAGGTATTGTTGCATATTGTAAATGGTAATTTTTGAGGCATTGTAACGGTTTACGCGTCGCAAGGTTTGGTTTTAGCTACGCAAAAATATACTCCCATGAAAGTTTTCTAAAATTCATGGAATCAGCTTATTTTGACTGTTATATTTTAGAATACTGGTAGGGGTATAGCTAATTATTAAGCAGGGGATTATCTAAATTAGGGTCGCCTGGCGCGACCAACGGAATGTTAATCTCAAATCGTGAGCCGTGCCCATGTGTGCTAATCGCACGAATTTCTCCCCCGAGCACATTAGTGACAATATTGAAGGTAATGCTAAGACCTAATCCGCTGCCACCCTGGCCAAACTTGGTGGTGAAAAATGGCTCGAAAATACGTTTGATGATTTCAGGAGAAATGCCTTTGCCATTGTCCTCAAAAACGATTAATACGTTTTTTCCATGTTTTTGAGCAAAACAACGCATATGTCCATCATTTAAGCCTTCTAGCCCGTGCGCGACTGAATTATTAACCAGATTGGTAAATACTTGCCCAAGCGGGCCGGGGTAGCTATTAAGTTTGATGTCGGCGGGAATATCCAGTTCAAGCGTAAACGGAGTCTTACGCAAACTGGAATGCAGTAATGCCGCCAGTTCCTGCAGCATCGTGAGTAAGCTAAATTCCCTGCGTTGTGCACTTGATTGGTCAACCGCCACTTGTTTGAAGTCACCGACTAGTCGCGCGGATTGTTGTAAGCCGCGTAGTAATAACTTGGTTGAGCCAGTCGCAGTTTCCGCATAGCGGGCGAGGTCAGAGCGGCGCATGGTCCCTTCGGTCAACATGCGTGTCAAATGACGGGTCTCATCTTCCAAAGTACTTGCCACCAATAAACAATTGCCTAAAGGTGTATTTAATTCATGCGCAACGCCTGCCACCATAGAACCAAGTGCCGCCATGCGTTCAACCCTGGCCAGTTCATTTTGCACGCTATTGACGTTGGCGAGTGCGGTTTCTAAATTGGCATTTACGTCCTCAAGTTCCTGGGTGCGCTGCTTAACTTTTGATTCCAGTGTTCCTGAATAATCCTGTAGTTGCTGGTTTTTGACTTCCAGCTCTTTAAACGAACGTTGCAGGGCTTGCCGCGTCGCTTCAAGGCTGATCGCCAGATGTCCTAATTCGTCTTCGCGGTTCAGAGCGATTGGTTCGCCAAGTTGACCATTTGCCAGGCGATCTGATTCGCTCATCAGTAATTTGATAGGTTGAACCAGGCGCCATTGCAAAACCATGAGGATAAACGCAACCGCCAGTATTAAGGACAATACGGCGGTACTGACATAGCGCTGGGCATCTGCCTTGAGATCGGCGATTAAGATGTCTTCAGCCAAAGTGAGGCGAACTTCGCCTATGGTTTGTTCGCCGTGTTTAATCTCTTTGGACAAGCTATTAAACGGGCCTTTTTGCGTAGGCATCCTCTTGTCATTGACAATAAATGGCTTGCGGTCTGGTAAGGTAACAACCTCAATTTTGGCAACGCGAGGGTCTGAATACACGACCTCACTTGAAATGTTGGCGATTTCCGGTGTGATTTGCCATAAGGGTTCGCTCAAAATTACCGAAAGAATTTCAGTCAAGCGTTTGTGATCCGCCTCAACTTTGATTCGGGCGGCTTTATCGATAGTGCGTAAATGGAAAGGGATGAGAAGTGCTGCGGGTACAAGTAAACCAAAAGCAACAGCAAGAATGATGGCTAATCGTAAAGTGATGCGGCGACGGAATGCTGAAATGAGATGTCGAAACTGCATTGCGGTATCCTTGTCCTTCACTTTTCGGTTAGCAAACCTCAAAAATCAAGACTGAACTTTAACACTATTAAATTAATAATAGGCCAATACTGTTCCTAAGTGCGAACACGCTTTCCTCTCTTTAGAGAAATGCCCAAGTGGTGCAAAATAAACTCTTGTTGCGATCACTTGCGTGAATGGTAAAAGATTTCTTCTGTTTCAGCAAGATTGGTGTTGCATCAAACTTCAGCTATCCAGGCCATTTGAATAGCCTCAAGAATTTTTTCGCCACCACGTTGATGGTCATCATCAAATCCATCCAGATCAACCACCCAATTGTGCAAGTCAGTAAAGCGGACAGTGACGGGGTTAACGTCTGGATATTTATCGCAAAGTGCTTCGGCAATGCGTGTGATATCGGTCCATTTCATGCTATCGCTCCTTGGTAAAATCCAAAATTAGTCAATTTCACTCAGTTCCACTCAGTTTCAATTAATGATTTTCACGTGCGTGATTGATCGTGTATTTAGGAATTTCTATGGTGATGTCTTCTTTGCCCAATTTCACCTGGCACGATAGGCGCGAAGTCGCTTCCAGGCCCCATGCAGCGTCTAACAAATCTTCTTCATCATCGCTAGATTCGTTGAGTGATTTAAATCCTTCGCGGATCACCACGTGGCAGGTAGTGCAAGCACAAGACATTTCGCACGCATGTTCGATTTCCACATCACTTTCGACCAAGGCTTCGCACAAGGATTTTCCTTCTTCTGCTTCAATGACGGCGCCGTCCGGGCACAGTACAGCATGGGGTAAAACTATAATTTGTGGCATGTTGAAATCTCGTTTGCGTTTTAATTCGTTCTAGTTTGCGTTCTAATCTGTGCTAATTAATGTCGTTCAATTTTTTGCCGGTTAGGGCCGTGCGGACACTTTGATCCATACGTCTGGCAGCAAATTCTTCTGTGCCATT
>JAZJYB010000120.1:0-31739 GCA_040390685.1 Pseudomonadota bacterium
TGATGATTGCCAGCACCTGATCCAAAGGCAAACCAAATTTAGCCATTTCTGATGCGCAATACACTTGAATATCGCCCAATAAATCAGCCAGCATCGTCAGTACTTCGAGCGGGTCTTTTCCGGCGTTTTGTGCAGCGATGATCTCGTCCATCTCATGCACTTCTTCCATCAAAATATTTTTAAATGCCGCCATACGCTCTGCCGCTGGTACACCAACTGCCAAGGTAGGTACTACACTCACCGGCAATTTATAGATGCCGTTAAACTTTTCAATATCACTAGAAAAATCACTCATGATCAAGGCTTTCAATGGCTAATTTTATTGCGCGGAAGCACACACGTTTAGAAATTATTTAAGGGTAATAGTGTAGCAGGCAAGAAGACAAAACCTGTTTCAACACGGCGACACGGCGAACACGACGAAACCCAAGACAAGGATAGCGTAGCCATAATAAAGAAACGGTAACCGCTGTGCGACCACCGTTTTTTTCGGGTTTTTCGCCTCGTTCGCGGTGTCGCCGTATTTAAATATTTCTTCAAGCTCATGCGAGTTTTTTTCTTTGTGGTGTCCTTTTATCGAGGTTTAAGGAATAATCACTCTTCACTTACCGAAAGCTACCAAAAATGACCCGCCAAAGCCTGCGCGCCGATACGTTAATGTTATTAATTGCCTTGATCTGGGGAACAACCTTTATCGCTCAGAGGATGAGCATAGGCCTGGTCGGGCCTTTCTTCTATTCTGCGGCGCGCTTTATCCTCGGTGCATTGGTCTTAATGCCTTTAGTATATTTTCGTGGCGGGGAAGAAAACGGGGCAAGCAAAAATTTGTGGCGTGATGGTACATTGCTTGGCGTGATCATTGCGGTCGGTATCAATTTACAGCAAGTTGGTTTGCAATTTACTACCATCGCCAATGCCGGATTTATTACCGGCTTGTATGTGGTGATCGTGCCGATTATTGGACTATTTTTACGCCACAAAATGCACAAGGCAACTTGGCTCGGTGTGTTTCTGGCGGTAATCGGTATGTATTTCTTAAGTGTGCAGGGCGACTTCACAGTGCTGAAAGGTGACTGGTTTCAACTCATCGGTGCGATTGCCTGGTCTGCTCACGTCCTGTTACTGTCGGTATTATCGCAACGGCATGACCCGATACGCTTGTCGATAGTTCAATTTTTTGTCTGCGGTGTCGTGTGCCTAATTTTATCCATGGTGTTTGAAAGCTTTTCCGATCAAAAAGTGGTCCAGGCGATACCTGCTATTTTGTATGGTGGCCTGCTTTCTGTCGGGCTCGGCTATACCCTGCAAGTGTTCGCTCAAAGAAATGCCATTCCTTCGCATGCAGCGATTATTTTCAGTATG
Source organism: Pseudomonadota bacterium (assembly GCA_040390685.1). Lineage (GTDB taxonomy): Bacteria > Pseudomonadota > Gammaproteobacteria > Burkholderiales > Burkholderiaceae_D > Undibacterium. Next base: position 1,363 of record JAZJYB010000120.1, read on the forward strand.
GAATCAGTATTTGCCGCATTGGCTGCCTGGCTAGTCCTTGGCGAGACCATTTCCCAGCGCGCGATTCTTGGTTGCGTCTTAATGCTGGCGGGTATGCTGATCGCACAACTGGTGCCGCTGTATTTGCAAAAACAAGAAGTCAGCCCACCGCATCCGCAATAGAAACATTCGAAAAAAAAATTGATCACGTTGGCATTTTATTATTCAGCAAAGATTTGTACGGAAGCTGGCAATCCTTTACAATTAGCCTCCTAAATTTACTATTTTCACTATTTTTTTGTGCAAACCCGTCGCCCGTTAGTTTCTCTATTTTTAGTGTTCTTGCTGCTATTTATGCAGCAAGTTGGCTATGCGCACGCGATTTCGCATCTCTCCGGCACTAATTCGAGCACGACAAAAAATAGCCAGTTGCCAGTTGAGCAAGCATGCGAGCATTGCCTAGTATTTGCACAATTAGGCTCTGCACTGCGCACTGATCCCATTTTCTTTGCTGTCACGCCAATTGCAGCCGAAATTCCTCAAACCAGGTCGACTCAGCTGTACTTTCTGAGAACGATTTGCGTATTTCAATCACGCGCCCCTCCTGTATTTATTTAGAAACCATCAAACCAGTGTGAGTCCCTGCGTTATTGCCGGGGCTCGGTTTTATTTCTATCTACATCAGGAACAACATGTTCAAGAAAACAATTTTGACGACGGCCCTATGCGCCGCGTTCGTCGCCACGTCCGCTACGCCTGCATGCGCCTTTGCCGCGGATGACAAAGATCTTAACAAGGTAGCTGCGGAAATTCGCGCACAAATGAAACAAATGAAAGACAGCTACGAAGCGCGCATGCAGGCGCTGGAACAGCGCCTGGAACAAGCAGAAGCAAAGAGCGCCCAGACACCGCAACCAGCACCTGTGATTGCAGAGCTAGCGCCGACTGCCCCGCCTGCGCCTGCGCCTGCGCGAGCAACGGTGGCCTCGGCGAATGCCTTCAATCCGGCGATTGCGCTTAATCTCAGCGGCACCGTGGCGAATCTGTCGCAAGATCCGACGCAATATCGCCTGCAGGGCTTCATGCCGAATGGTGGCGAAATCGGACCGGGAGCGCGCAGCTTTTCGCTCGGTGAATCTGAGCTGACCTTGAGTGCGAATGTTGACCCCAATTTTGCCGGCCAGTTGACTTTTTCCATGGCCTCCGACAACAGCGTAAGTGTGGAAGAAAGCTTCTTTCAAACCAAGGCCTTGTTAGACGGCAGTAATTTGAAAGTGGGACGTTTTCTATCTTCCATCGGCTACCTCAACAGCCAGCACGCCCACACCTGGGATTTTGTCGATGCGCCTCTGGCGTATCAAGCTTTTTTTGGTGGCCAGTACAAGCCCGATGGCTTGCAATTTAAATGGCTAGCACCGTTAGATCGCTACGTGGAACTTGGTGTCGAACTGGGAAATGGCGCCAGCTTCCCCGGCAATGATAGAAATAAAAATGGCTTCGGTGCCAGCACAGTTTTTGCCCATATGGGCGATGACATAGGCGAGAACGCCAGCTGGCGCGCGGGACTTTCTTATTTGCATAGTGGCGCGCAAAACCGCTCGTTCGACGATACCGATGCAACAGGAATGCCGGTCACCAATGCGTTTAGCGGCACAGCAAAAACCTGGATCTTTGATGCAATTTTAAAATGGTCGCCAGATGGCAATTCCACCCAGCGCAATTTCAAACTCCAGGGCGAATATTTCAGACGCAATGAGAGCGGTGCATTAGCCTATGACACGGCGTCAGTAAACAGTGTCAGCGGCAACTATGGCGCCGTGCAATCAGGCTGGTATGTGCAAAGCGTGTATCAATTCATGCCGCTGTGGCGTGTTGGACTACGCTATGACAAATTGACGTCTGGCACACCAGCTATCGGCCTGATCAATAACGCTACTTTGAGTGCTGCCGACTTCCCTGCCCTGCTGAGTTTCAATCCTAAGCGCAGCAGCATTATGCTGGATTATTCCTCGTCTGAATTTAGCCGCTTCCGTCTGCAATTTGCACGTGATATCACGCGTCCGGGTGTGACCGACAACCAGATTTTTTTGCAATACATCATGAGTCTGGGTGCCCACGGCGCTCACACTTTCTAGGAGATTCACATGCATAAATTCTTCCGCAATACTTTGTTTACTTCAGCGATCGCCTTGTTGACATTACCGGCTCAGGCCGCCCTGAACGTACTCACCTGCGAACCGGAATGGGCCGCGCTGATCATTGAGCTAGGGGGCGACAAAGTCAAGGTGGCAAGCGCCACAACCGCCTTGCAAGATCCGCACCGCATCGAAGCGCGCCCTAGCCTGATCGCCAAAACCCGCAACGCCGATTTGCTGGTATGCACCGGCTTGGAACTGGAAGTGGGCTGGCTACCGATCCTGTTGCAGCAATCAGGCAATGGCAAAATCGCCGAAGGTCAGCCTGGGCATTTTGAGGCAGGCCAGTTTGTGCCACGTCTTGATGTGCCAGGCAAACTCGATCGCAGTGAAGGCGATGTGCACGCCGCCGGCAATCCACATATCCAGCAAGATCCGCACAATATTGCACACGTCGCAGATGCGTTGGCTAAACGTTTGGGCGAGATCGACCCTAGCAATGCCGCCTACTATCTTGCCCGCCACAAGGATTTCTCTGCGCGCTGGGCTAGCGCGATGGCGCGCTGGGAACAACAGGCAGCGCCATTGAAAGGCGTCGCGATTGTCGAGCATCACAAGAACATGGAATATCTCTCGCATTGGCTGGGTCTGCGCGCGGTCGGTACGCTAGAAGCAAAGCCAGGCGTCGAACCAAGCGCGGCGCATCTGAATGAATTGCTGGGCGTGTTACAACGCCAGCCCGCCAAGCTGGTGATGCGTGCCGCCTATCAAGATGGCCGCGCTTCGCAATGGTTGTCTGAACATGCGCATATTCCTGCGACTATCATGCCATTTACTGTAGGTGGTGATGATAAGGCCAAGGATTTGTTCAGCATGTTTGACCTGACTGTGCAACGCTTGCTGGAGGCTGCCAAATGATGACGGAATCTATCGACTTAACTATCATCTTGCCGGCCTTGTTAGCTGGCATCCTGGTACTCGTCACCCACATTCCCTTGGGTGCGCAAGTATTAAAACGCGGCATCGTTTTTATCGACTTGGCGATTGCACAGATTGCGGCTTTAGGCGTCATCATTGCCGGTTCAGGCGACTTCGATCCGCAAGGATGGGCAGTGCAGGCAGCAGCGGCAGCGGCGGCGATTCTTGGCGCTATATTGCTGACGTGGACTGAGAAGCGTTGGCCAGAAGTGCAAGAGGCGCAAATTGGTGTGCTGTTTATTCTGGCGGCAACGGCGGGGCTGTTACTTGTCGCGCATAACCCGCATGGCGGCGAGCATTTGCAAGATCTGCTGGCCGGGCAAATTTTGTGGGTGAGATATACACAATTGATTATCCCGGCAATCGGGACTGCGGTGATTGTGGCGCTGTTATTCTGGTTCAACAACCGTATGAGTCGTCTGGGCTTTTACTTGATTTTTGCGCTGGCAGTGACTGCCTCAGTACAACTGGTCGGCGTGTATCTGGTGTTTACCAGCCTGATTGTCCCTAGCCTAGCGGTGCGCAACTATGCCGAAAAACGACGCCTGCCATTTGCTTATTTGATCGGAGTTGGCGGATATGCCTCCGGTTTGGTCTTATCCACGATCTTCGATCTGCCTTCCGGTGCATTGATCGTCTGGTGCCTTAGCATATTAGCGATGTTCATATATGCATTTGGGCCGCAGAAAAAAAACTTCTCTGCGGTGCTTGTCAATGATCTAGAGATTTAAGATTAATTCCGCTTCAAGCTTAAATTCGCCATGAAAATTACTGTCCTTTTTCCCACTAAAACCGAAGCCAGCCTATTCCAGCATGATGGTGTTGATGTCATCATTTCTGGCGTGGGCTTGACAGCAACCGCGCTCGCCACGCTCAAGGCAATACAGCAAAATACACCCGACGTCTTGATCCTGGCCGGTATCGCCGGAGCGTTTCCAGATTCAGCTTTCAAGATTGGTGAAGTAGTGCTGGTTGAATCTGAAGTCGAGGGTGATTTAGGCTTTTTTACGCCAGACGGATTCGTCCATCTGGCGCATCTTCCTATTGAGATGGACTTTGAACGCCGTCATACATTAAGCTGCCCGCATTTACCGCCTACTGCACAGTTTAAACTTGCCCGCAGCGTCTCGCTGAATGCCGCCATGGCGCCATTTATCGACACGACGAATGTGGATATCGAGAACATGGAAGGCGCAGCTTTTTTCCATGTTTGTCTACAGGAAAAGCAAACATTCCTGGAGCTACGTGCCATTTCGAATATGGTGAAGATCGGTGATGATACCTGGGACATGCAGGGATCAATACGAGCGCTTACCGATGGCTTGCACAATTTAATCGATCTGCTGACTCAACAATTTAATCGGTAAGCTTGATCGCATTTACGGGCACGGTGCGGTTATTCGTCAGGTCTATGGCCGATGCTCACCTCACTCGGAAAAAAGTTGTTTAATCCGCTTTACTGAACTTTCGTTCACCCGTACTTTATCTTTGTTACTTAAGCCGACCAAATACACGCCGTCTTCACCAATTTCCAAGCTACGGATGGCTCCGAGATTAACGATGGCAGTACGATGCAGCCGCAGGAAGCGTTCTGGAGGGAGTCGCACCTCCATGGACGAAATTGTCGTGCGATGTAGAATTACACGACCATCAATATGGATCTCAACATAGTTCGCCGCGGTCCCTATCCAGATAATTTCATTGACATCAATACGTTCAGTGCGCCCCATAGAGCGCACGACAACATGACTTAAGGTCGGCGATTTTTCGCCTGATAGCGTGGCATCTTGATCGCCAAAATAATCCTTCAAGGCGGCACTTTGATTGACTATTTGTCGCGTCACTATACCTTGTTCAGCGCGCGCCATCATCGCTGCGAAACGCTCATCGTCAAATGGCTTGAGCAAATAATCCAAAGCAAAAAGTTCAAACGCAGCTACCGCATGTTTGTTATAGGCGGTGATAAATACGATTAAAGGCGCCTGCGATGCCAGACTCAATTCACGTGCAAAATCGAGACCGGATTGCGTCGGCATTTCTATGTCCAATAGCAATAAATCAACCGACTCGGCTTGCAAAATTGCCCGCGCTTGCGCTGTGGAATGGCAGCTCGCAATGAGCTGCCATCCGGGGTGGTTATGAAGTACGTACTGCACATTTGTTAGTGCAGGCAACTCGTCGTCCACAATAAGAATTTTATGTTTAGGCTTCGACATGAACATGACCGCGATTTTTTTTAATCATTTTTTTCAAACTTAAACTATCTATTTTTTGGAAAAGCTAAATGAGCGATGAACTGTACTACTGTATTGGCAATGACCAATTGCGCTTTTCCAGGGTACAAAAGAGCAATTCTTTCTTTAGTTGAGCTTAAGCCCAAACCATGCCCTTTTTTCGCACGAATTGATGCAAATACTGAATTGTCCACAGTGAATTGAACCATATCACCTAATAAGTGCAAGCCTATCTTGAGATGACAATTTTCATAATGAGGCTCGACTCCATGATGTATCGCATTTTCAATTAATGGTTGAAAAAGCAGCGGCGCACAGGGGATAGTCGCCCAGGATTGCGATTCTATTTCCCACTCGATTTGCATGCGATCACCAAAGCGCAATTTTTGCATATCGACATATTCACGGACAAATTGGATCTCGTCTGCCACACTGAGCCACTCTTGTTTACTGGCGTGAGCCACATAACTTAACAACCCATTTAATTCCCGTAAAGCGTCCACCGCTAATTCTCGATCATCACCACGAACCAGTGCGCCAATACTGTTAAGTGCATTAAACAAAAAATGTGGCTTGAGCTGACCTTGCAAGAGATGCAGGCGAAGTTCGATGCGTTCATTTTCAGTATTTGCCAATTCCAATTCACTCTCGACGTTGCGTCGCCAGATTGCAAATGCCACCTGCGAAAAATACATTAACAATAAAAAACAAACATAAAAATACAGACTGAAAGCGGTAAAACTGCGCCATGTACTCCAAAATAGTTCCAATGGCTGATTGTCAAGCAACAGACTTATCAGAGTCTCTCCTATCGATTGGACCAGTAAGCCGATAAGCACAAACAGGATTAAGCTCAAGGCCATGATTTTCGGCCGCAAGAGCAAAGTTGCGCGATACCAAAACAAGACCGCCAAACTAGTGTTCAGGACGGCCAAGGGCACAAACGACATGACTACTCTTAGGTAGACAAAGGCATAACCCGATTCGACAAGGTTTTCCGGATTATCAACAAGAAAAGCCATTGCCTGAAGCAAACCGATACAAATCCAGACCATAAATGAAATCGATGCGACGCTAACAATACCGATTGCCTGCCTCTTATGCGGCCCTGCATGATTGGACGAAAAAATCTTATTCATCGTGCATCAACTTCACTGGCAAGATCAAAACCAGCCCATTTGGCAAATCCAGAACAGGCATATCCAGCTTATGCCGCGTTGTCAATTTACTGTCGATTAGTTGCAGTGTTGCTGTTGTGCCGAACAGCAGCAATAGACGTTCTTGTGCCGTATCTAGCCCGAATTTAGCGACGTCTAAATAATTTGCGACGTCACTAAACCGGACCACAACTTGAATGGACCTGTCGATGACAGCGCATGAAATTGAGATCATGCTCTGCTCGCATAGCAATCGCTCATGCATGGCGTTGAGGGCATATTCAATCAAGGGATAGGTTAACATAGGCGGACATTGAAAATCATTCCAGTTTGACCCAGCTAACTCCCAACGGATCTGCAATCTATCTGCGAATCGCATATTCTGTAAATCCAGATAGTCTTTAAGAAAGTTCATTTCATCGGCGATACTGACATGCCCCTCTTCATGATTTGAGTCAAGCACGTAACGCAATAACTCACTCAAACGCACCAAGGCTCGGGTTGCCTTGCTCTGTTCTGCTTCCAGAACAAGGCTACTGACACTTTCAAGTGAACTCAGTAGGAAAGACGGCTCTAGCTGACTTTGCAAATGCTTGAGTCGAAGCGACAAAACACCTTGCCTCGCATCGTAAGCCGCTGCCAGTTGCCTGCGGCTCTTTTGCAAGAATGAAAAGGCAACTTGCGCTGACACTGCTAAAAAAATTTTTAATGAATCCATCCACATTCCGACGAAGGTATCAGCGGCCAAAATCTCGTCTATGTTTGGAAATCGCGCTACCTTTCGATAGAACAAAAACACCCGCGCATACAAAAAATAAAATGGAAAAAAAATTAAAATTAAGCTCACAAGCAAGATGAACAAATTGCGAGGACGTAAGAGTTGATCTTGCCTGGTACGAAATAAAACATAAAGTGTGCAGTTTAACAAAGCATAGGGCAAGAAAAGACCAAGGAAACGCCAGAGCTGCGCAACATAGGTGGTCTTAACTTCCCTGACTATCAGATCATGGTAATGAGCATACGAGCCAAATATCCCAATACACGCCCAAATAGCAAATATCATCAAAAAAACAGTATAAGTTTTTGATGATATAAGTCGCTGCACAGGCTTCGTCAGTGCGAAATAGAGATTTTCAATGATGGGCATTAAGACATTGAGAGTTGAAGAAATGGACAAGAAGAAGCTTGCCACGGATTAAGCCACAAATCGATAGGCCGGGGATGAAAGTGGGAAGAATCGGGACGAACGATAGATTTTTTCGTGGATTATCGATTTACATTTAAAACTTACTCAGTTTGCGCAATGGACATGGGCATGGTATGGGTCTTAGGGACGTAGACATATTTAAAGTAGAGGTCGTGCATAGCTAGCTGTTTTTTCCTTTCCTGATTTGGCAACTCGCCGCTTAATGCGATCAGCGCATTTGTAACTCCAGGGTGTTCATATATTCATGCAGCGAGTGTGCGATTACCTGGCTATTGGCGCTAAGAAGTGCATGCTCTGCTTGCCGCTTATCGATACACCTAAAGATGGCGTCAAGCGAACTGACGACTTCGGCGCGAAAACTTGGATAGCTGTCAAATCCCAGTACACGGGTAAATCGATGTGCGGTGGCGATGGAAATTCCAGCGGCAATCGCCAACTGATCGATAGACATTGTGGCCGAACGAAGCATATTCGATAAAACATAATTGGCGGTCTTTTTATGGGACTTCGACAGATCCATATAATGTGCGGCAATGCGGGTTTGAATTGCACCCTGATCAATCTGCATATTGAGTCCATTGAGAGATGGCAAGACTAATCGATCTAATGAAGCTTGCTTGTTATCCTCACATAAGGATGCCTTAAAGTTGTGACGTTGGGATAAATTCGAGCTCGATTTTCCTTCGAAAAAATAGACTGAAGAACGTTTAATGTTTTCGTTTTCTCGCCGCAACTGAGCATTCTCTTTCTTGAGCAGAGACAACTCATTTTCCAGTGGTGCCGGTCGAGATATACGAGGAAAAATTTTGCAATCTTTGTCGCCATTCAGAACCCAGCTGCGCAACAGCTGCGGACTGATGTTCAATTCTCTTGCTGCGTTTACCAGTGACTTCCCTTCGTTGACTAGCTTGATTGCCAAAATCCTAAATTCCGGCGTAAAACTTCTTCTAGGTGAGCGCATTACATATACTCCATCACTTGATTTAGCTGAAACATGCAAAAGTAAAAATGAGCCTGTCTCACTTACTTTTCTTATGGATTATTGACAAAGTTTTCGACGATTTATTCGCGTGGAATTCTCGGTGACCGCACCAAATTCGTTGCACCATCTGGCCTTGAAGAATACTAACAAGCGAGCATACGCTTGCCACGGAATTTGGGATCAATGCTTCCAATGATGTGCACGAATTGCAATCAATGGGGTGTGAATGGGAAGGTTATGGTGATGGACAATCGTCAGTTGTACCAAGTGATACTAAGCATCTCCATAAAAATTTATCCCGCCTATCCCTGATTTTTCGGGTTTCATCACATTCAACACAGAATTTCCATTAGGATTTGCGATGATGACGGATACACTTTTCGAGATAGTTTTGGTGTGAATGAGGAGCCAATAGCGAGCTATTGGCGACGAAGAGCAACAAAAATAGCCGAAAATGCGCCGTCAGCACGCACACGCACCGCAGGTGCGCCTAACGGAAAATCTGGGTTTAACACAGCCAAGCAACAGCCAAAAAAAATAAACCCGCAGCACCAGCCTGCGGGTTTATTTACGTCAGCCGAAACGGGCGGCGCTAATCAAACTCAAACTTAATTTAATTAGAATTTGTGATGATACTCAACTGTAAACTTTGCCGATCTCGCTGCCGCTAAAGTGCGTGGTTCGTTGTAGTTAGAAGTGAGGTCATCTACACTACCACTGTTGTCATAAGTCTCTTGACGCGCAGTCACCGTCTGTGTATTTGTTACGTTAAATACATCCACTTTAAACTGAACGCCCTTCAGGGCTGTTGGTTTATAAGCGACCTGAAGATCCAAACGCTTCTCAACCGGCATACGACCGATGCTGCCACGTGGTACGTCTTTACCGCCGCAATGGAAGTACTCAGCACCGTAACCAGAACCATAACTCCAATCAGTTGCAGTACTACCTTCTTCAGCAGCAAAATTTGTACCTAGACAAACTTTTGGACGACCAGATTGAATCAAGAGATTACCGCCCAGCGACAATTCCGGGTTGATCTCATAGTAGCCAAACGCCTTGATCTGGTGCGTACGGTCATTCGGCAGTAAACCCGTTGCGCCTTTCATGAACTCTGGGAAATCCCAAGCCGCAGTAACACCAACATCAAGCTGTCCGGTATCAGAACGTGTCTGCCCTTCCATATTACCGTAGCTACGTGACCATGTGTAGTTCAGCTTACCGTACCAATTATTGCGGAATGGATGTTCTGCGAACAAATCCAAAGCCTTATAAGTACGTGTGGCTTTTGGAAAACCAAGCGTAGCTGCAGACATCGTAGCAAATTGCCCCTTGCCATCAATGACATGACCAAATTCATCATGAGCGTCAATCCAGATCGTTGCATCACTACCTGGATTAAAGATATAACAAGGAATATTATCCCTGCCAGATTGCGGAATATTATGTGCAGCAGAATAATCCATCATCGGACGTGTATCGCAATTATCGTCAATACCTGCACCCAACTTTCGATAAGTCGCCTTTGCACCAAAATTCAAGTCTGGAGTGAACGCTTTTTCGAAACCTAAAGTCAGCTCATCCTGGTAGTTTGGCTTCAGGCCTTTCGCAACGACAGAAAGAACATTTTTTTGGTTACCATATTCACCATCAGGAGAGTATGGCGTATTGATAGGATTCAGACCCAAAGGTTCGCCATTGGCGCCAACACCAGTGTAGGTAAAATCTTGATTGGTCAGTGTAGAACGGCTTGCCGCACGTGCAGCGACTTGCGAAGGTAATTGCAGGTAATAACGACCGGCACTACCAAACACTTTGGTCTGAGAATCACCATTAACGTCCCATGATGCCGACAGGCGTGGGGCAATCTGGTTTTTCATTTCAATAAATTTACGCTTATCACCATCCGAGTTGGTATAACCTTCATCGCGCAGGCCGGCGACGATCAAGAGATTTTTGGTCGCTTGAAAACGGTCTTCTATGTACAGAGCGTTTTGTGTTGCCGATGCATCGGCCACACTGGTAAACAAGGTATTTCGCACATAAAAACCACGCGGGCCGTAACCCCCAAAATTGCCGACTATTCCAGGGCGGCTACCTGAGAGATTAACCGGTACGTTTTCTTTACCAGTAGGTACGTTTCTGTAGGTCCAAACGCCACCGCCAACACGGAAAGCACCAGCATTTTTAGATTCAATTTCGTTATGATCCAAGCCTGCGCGCACGGTATGTTGAGTACCAAGTTTATATTCCAGATCTAGACGGAATGAGGTGACTTTGTCATCACCTGGTAAAGCAATATTACGTAAGACGCCAAACTTCTGTTTGTTTTTGTATAGTGCCAAAAGTTCAGGCACGTAAGCTCTGGTACTCGCATTGTCCGTAATGGCAAATAAGGGGGCGTTGACATCATAGTCTTGATACGATGTAGCACGTGGAGTTTTACCAATGCCGATAACGCTAGACAACACCAGATTGTCCGTCAATTGACCGGTGTATTTCAACGCATTTGATTCCATCCCCGTTGCACTGGCATTTTTCGCACTGTATTCGGAATATTTAACCCCATTTGACTGCTGGTTAACGTAGCCATAAGTGGCGACCTTGGCCGTGGTGTCATCACCGATCGAAGTCCATTCTAAACGGTGATCATCGTTAATATTCCAGTCAAATTTGGCGAGATAACGGACATTGTCATTATTGCGTGTGGTCCATCCATCTGTGCCTAGCGTTGCACTTTGCTGAGCACTGCTTACGCCAGTGTCAGTCACGGTTTTATCCACTGCGACGAACATAAATAACTTATCTTCAATGATAGGGCCGCCAACATACGCACCGGTATACACCGTCTTGGTGGTGTTGTTATCACGTTTAAAATGCAATTTTCCATCAGTGCTGGCATTGTCTACGCTGCCAGTAACAGGGAAATAAATATTGTCTGACTTTGAACGCGTGGAATTTGGCTGGATACTGGCCGTTACGCCGGTTTCCCATTTATTCGTTCCACTTTTAGTCGTGATGCTCATCACGCCACCGATAGAACGGCCAAACTCGGCGCCGAAACCGCCGGTGATGACAGATGCCTGCGCAATCGCGCCAAATGGCAATTCAGACGAACCCGTTTGCGTCAAAGGATTCGTCACAGGGAAGCCATTAATATAGTAGGCGTTTTCTGAGACGCCGCTACCGCCAAAACTGACGGCATTGCCATACGCAGCGTCACCACGTGTGGTGTTTGGCGCTAGCAGAATGATTGCTGAAAGGTTTGTCGCGACAGGAAGTTTGGCGAGTTCTTTTGCGGAAAACACAGCGCCGTTATTCGTGTTTGAAATATCGATCCTGCTGCGGACTCCTGAAACAGTCACCTGTTGCACTGTGGCTGCAGCAAAAGAGATATCCACACCTTGACCGATGATGACATCAGTTTCTTGTGTCGATACCACTTTACCGTCACGTACCAGATCAATTTTGTAGTGTCCTGTCGGCAGTGCTGTGACGGTATATCGCCCAGATGAATCTGGCGTCACATTGCGCTTCAAGCCGGTATCAATATTGTGTAGAACGACTGTAGCACCTGTAGGAGTAGCGACGCTACCATAAATAGTGCCGGCTGCATTTGACTGCGCGAACGCTGTTGGCATCACACCGGCTGTCATGACACCAACGCCAAACGCTACCGTCAGCGCATGGGCTACTAATGTTTTTTTGAATGCCTGTTTCTTATAATTCATAAATTTCCTTACTTTCTAACAGTTTGAGAATTGATGTTTTGTATCAATGTTTTTGCGAAACCATAGACAGTGATTTGCTTTGGTTTACTATCTTGCGCGGTATGACTCGTGCTGGCCGCGCGAATCAAAACTTGCGAGGGCAACTGTGCCATGCCTCCCAAAAAAGGCCTATCTCAAAGGGATGGAAGTGAGGAAATTCGTGATCTGGTTTGGGCGAAGGGATGAAACATGCCATGACAGTGATGAAAAAGAAAAGGCTGTTGTATTTTTGGTTCTGCCAATCTGAATTCGGTAGGCGCACGTTCATACTGCCACTCGCGCTTGGCCCTGAAAAACTTACTCGCGGCGCTTTTCACAACCGATTAATTAAAACCTGTTTATACAGTCTAGATAGCTGCAACATTCAGCTATGCGAAATAGGTTAGATCCTAGGTGAACAGCACAGTGCGTCAGTACGTTTTCCGGCAAGTAAAAAATGTCTGCATGAAATTGCCCAAATTTATTTAAAAAAAAAGCCCGCAATCTGCGGGCTTCGATACCGTATTATTAAAAAAATCAATGCTGCAACAAGGCATTCACTTCCGATAAATCCTGCTCTTTCAAAATACCTGCAGCAGACTTCAAACGCAGACCGTTCATGATCGCGTCATAACGCGCTTTCGCTAAATTTTGACGTGTCGTTGACAATTGCTGTTGCGCATTCAAAACGTCGATGTTGATACGGACACCGACCTGGTAACCGAGTTTATTGGAATCTAATGCAGATTGACTCGAAATTTCTGCGGCTTCCAGCGCCTTGATTTGCGCCAGACCGCTAGTCACCCCGACGAAAGCTTGGCGTGAACCTTGCGCTGCAAAACGGCGGGCTGTTTCGAGATCTTGTCTGGCCTTATCCTCCAACGCAATCGATTCACGGACACGGCTATCAACTGCAAAACCAGAAAAAATAGGGATGTTCCATTGCACACCTATCGTATTCGCTTTACTTGTACCGTTGCCTGCAATTTGGCCGCTGGTCGCCGTGCGTCCGGTACTGGCTAATAGGTCCAATGTTGGGTAATGTCCAGAACGACTCTTGGAGATATCTTTTTTCGCGATTTCTACAGCGACCTGGGAGGCGACGACACTAAAATTTTGTTTTTCGGCAGAGCTGACCCAATCTGACATTTGCGCCGGTTGCGGCGCTGTGAGTTGGATTCCAGCTTTCAATGAAGATAAATCGCCAGCATCTCGTCCGATAATTTGTTGCAAGGCGGCGCGTTTAATCGCCAAATCACCTTCGCCGGCAAATTCCTGTGCGACCACCAAATCGTAACGGGACTGCGCTTCATGGCTGTCGGTAATGGTCGAGGTGCCTACTTCAAAATTACGTTTTGCCGAGGCAAGTTGCTCCGAAATCGCCACTTTCTGTGCCTGCAGTGTTTTCAAAGTATCTTGTGATGCCAGGACATCAAAATACGCCTGGCTTACTCTGACGATCAGGTCTTCCTGGGCTTGCGCAAATTGTGCGTCTGCCGCCACAACTGACAATTTACCTTGTTCATATTGCTGCCAGTTGGCCCAACGGAAAAGTGGTTGCGATAAGGCTAAAGTGTAGCCGTTACTTTTGGTGGTGAAGTTACTGTTCGCGCCGACATCAGGATCAGAGTCTATTTTTGTCTGTGTGTTACTTCCACTCAAACCGATGCTAGGCATCAAGCCTGCACGGCCTTGTACCACGCGTTCCTGTCCAGCGACATTTGAGGCGCGCGCGCTACCGAATTGCGCATCATTGGCGAGGGCATCTTTATAAATTTGTAGCAAATCACTGGCACCTGCGTTCAAGGACATAAAGGCACTAGCTAACAGCGTGGCGATGATGGAATTTCTCAATGAATTTTGCATAAGCTGCTCCGGAAAAGTAATAATTTAAGATCTAAAAATCTAGCTCGTTATCGATTACAAAAAACGATTAACAAACTGCGAATTACAAACATCGAATAACGAATAACGAATCACAAATAACAAAACTACGAAACTTTAATACGTCGGCATGGTGTTATCCACCTGCTGAGCCCAGGCATGCACACCACCAGTTAAGTTAATCACTTGGGTAAAACCACTACGCTCAAGATAATTAGCCACTTGCATACTGCGCGCACCGTGATGACAAATACAGACAATGGCTGCATCCGGATCAAGCTCTTGAAAGCGGCTAGTCACGGTTTGCATCGGCATCAGCACAACCTGTGGGATATGACATGTCTGATGTTCCCAAGGTTCCCTGACATCCAATAATAATGGCGGATTTTTTGCTTGATCACGTAACCAAGTGGCGAGTTCAGGCGCTGTAATATGTTGCATGGTTTTCTCCGTCGCCTTTTTCACTGGATCGATAAAAAATTTAAAATCAAGTTTTCTTTAGAAAGTAAACGTCGACTCACGCACAGCCTGCGACAAACGCTGCACGGAAGTTTCAAACAGGGTAGTCGAATTAAAAAACAATTCAGATTCACGCGTGATGACTTGCGCCTTCATGACGGGTGGCTTACCAACCACGATGAACAATCTGCCGCCATTGTTCAGTTGTTGTTGCAAGTCATCCGGCAAGGATTCCAATGAACCACTGACCACGATTACATCGTAGGTATTGGCATGTTTTGTTTTCAGGGCATCGCACCATTGCACATCTACATTGCTCACGCCATTTTTAAGCAAATTCGCTTCAGCCATGGCCTTGAGTTCGGGAATCGCTTCCATCACGGTCACATGTCTTGCCTGATGCGCCAGCAACGCGGCCAGATAACCTGTGCCCGAACCGATTAACAAGACTGACTCGTGTTTTTTAACAGCGACGCCCTGCACAATCCGCGCCTCTACTTTAGGGCTTAATGTATATGCGCCACCGGGCAAAGCTAGTTCAGTATCAAAAAACGCCATGCTTTTTTGATCTTCAGGAAAGTAATCTTCCCTTTTGACCACGCCCAACAAGGCCAAAACATCTTGGTCAAGCACATTCCAAGGTCGGATTTGCTGTTCTATCATGTTGAAACGGGCTTGTTCGATATTCATTTTGTATACTCGCTGGAGGTGCTGTTTTGGGTAAATTTATTGGGAATTTGGCAAAGAGCCTGCATTTTATCAAACGCTGTCATGAGTTTCACTATTTCCAGTCCATTTTTGCTTAAAGCTATGTCCCAGATCATCAAGATAGGTATAAATCACAGGAACCACCACTAAAGTCAGCAAAGACGAGGTGATAATGCCGCCAATCACGGCCTGTCCCATCGGGGAACGCTGCTCAGAACCTTCCGATAAGGCTAGCGCCAATGGCAACATGCCAAACACCATCGCCAGTGTCGTCATCAAGATCGGACGCAAGCGCACGTGGGCTGCCTCAATTAAAGCCTCGGTCCTTTGCATACCTTCGAGCCGCATCTGATTGGCAAAATCGACTAGCAGAATCGCATTTTTAGTCACCAAGCCCATCAACATGATGATGCCGATGATGGAAAAAATATTCACCGTTGAACGAAACGTCATTAGAGCCAAAAACACGCCGATTAAGGTCATCGGCAAGGCCGACATAATTGCTATCGGCTGCAGGAAACTGGCAAACTGCGATGCCAGTATCATATAAATAAAAATCACCGCCAAAGCCAAGGCCGATACCGCGTAGCCAAATGATTCATTCATGCTCTTTGTCGCGCCGCCCATCTTGTAGCGATATCCGGGTTGCCATGGCATGTCATCTAAGGTTTTTTTGATGTCTGCACTGACTTGACCAGCCGAGCGACCGACCACATTCGCCGACAACTCCACTTCGCGCGTCAGGTCGCGACGGTTAATCTGATTTGCCCCAGTCGATGCCCGAATATCTGCTACCTGACGCAAAGGCACCATCTTTGGCGAGCCATCGACATTGGTTTGCGAACTCGCCAGCATTAAGCGCGACAGATCCTCTGCATTATTTCTGTCGCCAGGCGCCAAGCGCACCGAGACGTCATAGTTCTCGTCATCCGGCGCGCGCCAGGTGGTAGCTGCCTCCCCTGCCAGCAGGGGGCGCAAAGCAGCGCCGATTTGTGCGACGCCGACGCCAAGATCAGCACCGATCTCGCGCTTTGGCGTCACCGAAATTGTTGGCTTCTGCGCCTTCAAACTGGTATCGAGATCGACCAGGCCTGGGATGGCCAGCAACCTGCGTTGCGCCTCGTCCGACAAGCTGGATAATTGCGCTAAATCGGCGCCCTGCAGACTCAAACGGATTTGTTTATTGTCGCCGCCGACGCCATCGAGCGCGCCGATATGCGTAACCGTAATACCGGCAACTTGCGACAAGCGATTGCGTAGCGGTATCGACATCTGCGCGGTACTGCGCGTTCTCTCTTTACGTGTCACCAAACGGATGAAGGTCGTGACATAGTTTTTGCCTTGCGCCGAACCAGTATTGACTGTGCTGTAGGTATCTAGCACTTCAGGAAATTCTTTCAGCACTGCCTCGACCTGATGCACCTTGGTTTCGGTGAGCTCCAAAGACGAACCGACAGGGGTATAGAAAGTAATGCCGGTTTCAGAATAATCTGCCTGCGGCACAAACTCGGTGCCGATCAAACCAGAAATAGGAATCAGCAAGCCGGCAACAAAGGTCGCCAAGGCAATCAGCAGAGTCTTAATCCGATGCTTCAGTGACCAGCGCAACATCACTTGGTACACGCGGGAAAACCATTGCACGCCACGTTCAAACTGCTCAAGCACACGACCGATAGTGTTGGCGTAAATCCCTTTGCGCGGTGCATCGCTATCGTGGGCGTGACCATGCGCATCAGGGTCGGGCCAAATCGCCGAGAGCATAGGATCGAGTGTGAATGAAACGAACATAGAGATCAACACTGCCGCCGTCACCGTGATACCAAATTGATGGAAGAAACGTCCGATGATTCCGCCCATAAATCCGACCGGTAAAAATACCGCAACAATCGAAAAAGTCGTGGCCAATACCGCCAAACCTATCTCAGCCGTACCTTCCAACGCAGCGCTACGATGATCCTTAAATTTCCCGTTCACCTTCATGCCGGCGTGGCGCACGATGTTTTCACGCACCACAATTGCATCGTCGATCAGCAAACCTACACACAGGGATAATGCCATCAGCGTAATCATGTTGATGGTAAAACCAAACATATCCATAAACAGAAATGTGCCGATCAGCGCCACCGGCAAAGTCAAACCAGTAATCACAGTCGAGCGCCAGGAATTTAAGAATAAGAACACGATCAAAATCGTCAGCCCCGCGCCCTCGATCAAGGTTTTGCGGACGTTTTCCACGCCTACCCGTATCTGCCTTGAACCGTCTTTAATCACCTGAACTTTCAGGCCTGGGTACTGTGCCTTGAGCTGAGGTTCTAAAGCACTCAAAGTCTCCACCAGACCATTCGCCACTTCTATCGTGTTCTGGCCTTGTGCCTTGAGAATATCTAATGCAACTGTGCGCTGACCGTTGTGCAACGCCAGGCTTTCCTGCTCCTCTTGTCCATCGACGATACTGGCTACTTGCGACAACAGCACGGCTTGCCCGCCGCGTTTCGCGACAATAATCCGGCCAAAATCTTGCGGGTCTTTAATGCGCCCCTGAATCTGCACCACTTTTTCATTATCCAAAGAGCGGATCGCGCCAGTTGGCAATTCTTGATTCTCGTTACGCAAGGCATTGATCACCTGATCCACGCCAAGACCAAGCGCTTCCATTTCATTCGGCTTCAGATAAATTTTTATTTCGCGCTTGACGCCACCGACCAGTGTCACGGAACCCACACCACGCACGTTTTCCAAGCGTTTTTTAACCAGCTGATCGGCAATCGTGGTCAGTTCACGAAAATCACGTTTCTTGATTTTATCGTCATTGGTTACCGATACTGAAAACACCGGTTTATCGGCGGGGTCATATCGTGAAATGCGTGGTTCTTTGACTTCTTTACGAAATTTCGATTTGATCATGGCGACTTTTTCGCGCACATCTTGCGCCGCTTGTGCCGGATCGATGGTGAGATCAAATTCCATGATCACGACCGAAGTACCTTCATACGATCTCGAGGTGAGCGCATTGATGCCATTGATGGTGTTGACCGCCTCTTCCACCTTGCGCGTAATGTCCGATTCTATGGTCTCGGGCGCGGCGCCGGGATAATCTGTTTGAATCACCACCACCGGAAAAGAAATCTCGGGAAACTGGTCAACCCGCAAACGCTTATAAGAAAATAGGCCAAGCACAACAAAGGCCACCATCATCATGGTCGCCATCACCGGGTTGCCAATACTGATGCGTGTGAACCACATATCAGACCTTAGTCACGGGTTGAATGATCTTCACTGGCAGGCCAGAACGCAGGCTACCGAGATTTGTCTTAACTACTTTACTGCCTTTTACTACGCCACTTAATACTTCAACTACCGCTACGCCATTGGCCTCACCTTGCATGCCCAAAACAACTGGTCTTTGCTGTAAAACATTTTCTTCAATGGCATACACGATGCTTAGCCCAGCGTCATAACGTACTGCGGATTGAGGAATGCTCAAGACATCAGGCTTTTTTTCTACCACCAGCTGTGCTTCACCAAACATGCCGGCACGAAGCTGGCCGCCTTGCACGCCACCTGCTTGCGTGCCTTCAGTATTTGCGACTTGGATGTAGGCCATGATGGAACGTGAGCCTATCGTCGTTGCCGGATTAATCCTGCTCACTTTCCCGACCACTGTTCCAGTGACGCCTTCTATTTTCAATTGCACAGCTTGCCCTAATTTGATCTTGGCAATATCTTGGGTCGGCACCGGCGCTTCCATCTCCAATACGCGTAAATCGACGACATCAAGTAGCCGGTTATCGGCAGAAACTTTCTCACCTGGCTGCACTGTGCGGCTACTGATTAAACCCGCTATCGGCGCACGAATAACTGTGTCAAGCAAGGCTTTTTGTGCCACGTCCAAGGCGCCTTTGGCGGTATCCACATTAGCCGCAGCGATGGCGAATTGGTTGCTGCTATTGTCGTAGGCGTTTTTGGAAATGAAGGTTTTATCGAGCAAGGTTTTATTGTTATCGCGCGCCTGTTTGGCGATATCCAGTTGCGCTTGCGCGGCCGCCAAGCTACCGCGAGCCTGCGCCAATCTGGCCTCATAATCAGAGGTATCCATTTTCACCAGAATCTGCCCAAGCTGAACCGCCTCACCTTCGCGCACCAGCACGTCGCGCACTTCACCGGCAAGTTTTGCTTTGACCACAGCCTGATTCACCGCGCGCAAAGCACCAGACAGCGACAGCATCTTTTGCACTTCACCAGAGCTAACAGCTACAAGATCGCTGGGTAAAAACTCCAATACCTGGGGAGCCGTACTTATTGCTGTCGCTTTAGCGGAAACAGACGCATCGGTCGATTTTTTCTTCACGATGACAAGAGTAATCACCACAACAAGCGCTACAACTAGCCAAAATCCACGGCTTTTTAACATGCTTATCCATTCAAAAAAATCTGCCATTAATCAGGCAGACCAAACTCAATTAATTGAAGAAGGCGTCTAGTTACGCCGGTGCGTTAATCAGCAAACCATGTAATGCCATATCGATAAATTGCTCAAGATACGCGCCCAATTGTTCAGGGGCGATCTGACAGACACCTTCAGAATGCTTCCAGAGCATCATCATCAGTATCGGTGCAATCAAGATGCGCGAGGCAATTTCTATATCAACCGCTCGTATCTCGCCACGTGCTATGCCACGCTCGAGCATCTTGGTCACCAATTTCTCGCCGCGGTCTATCACTTCTTCCTGATAAAAGCGCGCCAAATCCGGGAAATTACCCGCCTCGGCAATCATCAGCTTGGTTAGGCCCGATAATTTGGTATTACCAATTTTGTCCCACCATGTAGTCATCAGACCACGCAACAATTGTGCACTGTCGCCGGTGAAATGGTCTAGCATGCCTTCGGCTTCACCAAGATGCGGCACGACTGACTCACGCACCACCGCTTTAAACAATTCTTCCTTGCTACAAAAATACAGATACAAAGTTCCCTTGGATACGCCAGCGGCACGCGCGACATCATCCAAACGGGTAGCAGCGAAACCGCGCTCGACAAACAAATCGAGTGCAGCATCCAGCAATTCTTGCGGACGAGCGCCTTTGCGACGCTCCCAACGGGGTTTAAAAGGGCATGACACCATAGCAATAACCAAATAACTTACTCACGAGTCAGTAATATAGTCATGTATGCCCTCATCGTCAAGCAGGAATACTCTCGAAACCGCAGGGCATTCTGCTAATTTTTGCGCGTTGTGTCGAAAGCTTTGCGACGAACGAACCAATGGGCGCCATGAAATGAGAATCTTGGAACGTGAACGCTAGCGTAACAATCGCGTGGTTTCCCTCACCTGCAATTCCAGGGTTGGCAAAGATATAAATAAATCTTGATTTACTACAAGACTCGGAAAGGCATCCTATATACGTTCTGCAAGTGATAATAAACAGTGGCGGTGTTTCACCGAGATTTTCCATTAGGCGCACCTGTGGTGCTATTTGCATGCTGACGACGCATTTTCGGCTATTTTTGTTGTTCTTCGTTGCCAATAGCTCGCTATTGGTGCCTCATTCACATCAAAACTATCTCGAAAAGTGCATTCGCCATCATCGCAAATCCTAATGGAAATTCTCAGTTTAATTTATGATCTTGGTTTGATACTACTGAACTTCTCGCCGAAGTAACTCTTCAAGAAGTATTTTGGCACCCGATGCAGAAAAAATTAATGGCGCGCCGATGGGTCAAACAAATGCCGGTATTTTTCCGCGTTACGAACACCATTTGTGATGGACAGTTCTATCCACTTCGCAGCCTCGGCAAGATTGATTTCGCCACCTTGACCATAACCAAGCATCAATGCGAGATTGAATTGCGCCCTAACGTGCCCCTGCTCCGCCGCCTTGCGATACCAGGACAGCGCCTGCGCAAAGTCTTGCGCCACGTCCTGCCCATTGTCGTAGCGTAAGGCCAGGGCAAACTGCGCCGCCACTATTCCTGCATCGGCACTCTTTTGATACCAGAGCAGTGCCATCGCACCATCTTCTTCGACCTGCTCCCCGGCGTCATAGATGCAAGCCAATTTGAAACAAGCCATAGGATGACCCAACTCGGCTGCCTTGCGATACCAGACCAAAGCTTGGTCCTGTGACCTGATCGCTTCTGCTCCACTTTCGTAAAGCATGGCAAGTAGATATGGTGCTTTAACGTGTCCCTGAGCAGCCGCCAAAAGAAACCATTTAAGCGCCAGAGCGTGATCTTTTTCCACTCCATGTCCATGGTTGAAGAGCAAACCCAAATTGTATTGGGCTCCAGGATAAGATTGTTCCGCAGCCCTGGCATACCATTCCATCGCCTTAGCATAATCGACTGGCAAGTCCTTGCCATTGCCATAAATCATGCCCAGATTGTTTTGAGCTGCGGCATCACCATTCTGCGCGGCTTTTTCAAACCAGGAAATCGCCTTCCTAAAATCACGCGGCAATCCCTGGCCAGTGATAAACATCAGGCCAATATTATTTTGTGCGCCGGTGTGCCCTTGCTCAGCAGCTTTGATATACCAAGCCAAAGCCTGCATGGGGTTCTTATGCTGAGACTGCATATTGCTGTATATCAGGCCCAGATTGAACTGGGCTTTGGCATACCCCTGCTCTGCCGCCTTGCGGTACCAGGCAATCGAAGTTTCGATATTTCTTTGTGCGCCCAAGGCTGTTTCATACATCAAGCCCAACTGAAATTGGGCCTGCATATGGCCCTGGTTCGCGGCTTTTGCCAGCCAGGCGACCGCGACCGCGCGCGCATCCGCATCAGTACGATTTTCCAGATGCTGCAAAGCGATATTGAATTGTGCATCTGCACTGCCATTTTCGGCCGCTAGCTGCAATTTTTGTTCCATAGCGTCAGATCCCATGCCTGCTGTTACTTAATACGCTACTACTCACGGGAACTGGTGCCATGCCCGGAAAATTCACCTGAGAGTTTTGACGCAACAAACGCAGCAACTCCTTTTGAGAGATCGCCTTATGGAATAAAAAGCCTTGCAGGACGCCACAGCCGGCGTGTTTAAGATAACGTGCCTGTGCCTCAGTCTCTACCCCTTCTGCAACCAGTCTCATTCCCAAGCCACGTGCAATGGAAATGATCGCAAGAATCACGGGATAATGGCCGTGTTCACTGTGTATTTCTTTGATAAAAGATTGGTCGATCTTAATCGTGTGCACCGGAAACCGATGCAGATACGATAACGAAGAATAGCCAGTGCCAAAATCATCGATAGCAACGCTAATGCCCAGTTCACAAAGTCGCTTGAGCTGCTCAATCGCATATTGTGGATCGCGGATACACAGGTTTTCGGTAATCTCCACTTCAATTTGCGATGCTGGAAGCTGATGGCGCAACAGCGCATCTTTAAGTTTCCCGACAAAGTCGCCCCGATCGAGGTATTGTGGCGAGAGATTCAGTGACATAGTGAAGGCCTGCGACGAAACCAGATTCCACTCCTTCAGATCTTTACATAAGGGATCTAGCATCCAGTCACTGATCGGAATAATGAGTCCATTTTCTTCCGCGAAAGGCATAAAATCGCCGGCCAACAGCAGGCCACGTTCTGGATGATTCCAACGGATAAGTCCCTCGGCCCCGATGATCTGCCCGGTATTAATATCAATTTGCGGCTGGTAGTACATCTCGAGTTCATTATGTTCCAAGGCTTTACGTAAGCTATGCTCCAGCTGTGTTTTTTGATGTGATGCATCCTGCATGGAATAATCGTAAAACCTATGTCCGTTCTTTCCGGCCCCTTTAACTTTATACATCGCGATATCGGCGTGGCGTATCAAGTCATCTACTGTCTCGCCATCAGATGGGCAAACCGCGATTCCCACACTGGCCGAGACATGGACTTCTGTACCATCAAGGTAGAAAGGCTGACTCAAGGAATGCACGATCTGATCGGCGATCATCGCTGCATCTTTTTTATCGCGCAAGTCTGGCAAGATCAAGGTAAATTCATCACCACCCAATCGGGCCAAGGTATCGCCTTCGCGCAAACGTTCTTTTAAACGGGATGCGACCAATTGCAGCAATTCATCACCCTTAATATGGCCCAGAGTGTCATTCACCAGTTTGAATCGATCAAGGTCGACAAACATGACCGCCAATTCGTTTTTACTGCGCTTGGCCTGGATCAATGCCAAGTTCAACCTATCCTTGAACAAGGTGCGATTCGGCAAATCAGTCAGGGCATCGTGATATGCCTGGTAGGAAATCAGTTGTTCGGCACGCTTACGTTCTGTGATGTCGCGGGCGACTCCATAAGTGCCAAAAAACTGTTTGCTATTGCCATCTTCATCCTGTGAATACATGCCTACCGAATTAAAAGCGATAGATATCAAGGTGTTGTCAAAAACCTTGTCTTTACTCTGGGTTTCCACGTGCTTGAGTCGCAACTCGACATTGCTAGAAGCACGGCTGCCAATGCGCCGCTCATTAAAAACATAACGAGCCCGCTCGATATCATCATCGTGTATCAGCACTGAATAATGCTTGCCGATCAATTCATCCGGTCTATACCCTAATAGCTGCAGCGCCCTATCATTGGCAAAGGTAAATTTGCCTTCAACGTTGAGCGTATAAATGATGTCGGGAGAGCTATCGACCAGATAACGGTACAGTTTTTCTGAACACTCAAGGCGCCATGAAATATCGCGATTTTCCATTTCAAGCTGGCGCTTATGCAGGGCATTTCCGATCGTCTTTAACAGCTCGGCGTGTGGATAGGGCTTGCGTAAATAGCCATACGCACCGCGTTGCAGCGCCCCGATTGCTGCGTCTATCCCACGGTCCCCGCTTAACACAATCACGCTGGCGTCGATTTCATGCGCATTGATGAAATCCATAATTTCATGGCCGCCAATATCGGGCAACCTTAGATCGAGCAATACCAGATCAAACTGCAGCTTTCCTAAATGCTCAATCGCCTGTTTGCCACTCGATGCCGTGGTTAACTGATAATTGCCGTCTTTGAGTAATTCGTACAAACTGCTTAACAAACGAGGTTCATCATCGACCAATAATAAACGTGGTATTTTTTTATTCGACAAGCCAGTTATTGCCGCCAAGCCACCGCTAATCGCTGCTGAATCTTTTTGTTTAATCAGGTTCATCATTTTTTAGCTATGAGTAAATGACAGACGTTGCTTCGGTACTCGAAGCGACGGGCAATAAGATATCAAAAGTTGTCCCATGTTTACCACTGCGGCAAGAAATCAAGCCACGCATTTTCTTCACAAGATCATGGACAATATTTAAGCCCAGGCCACTATGAGCTAGCCCTTTTGTACTCTGCACAGGAGTAAACAGTTTTGCCATCACCTCAGGCGCAATACCTGGCCCCGTGTCTCGCACACTCAGTTCCGCATACAGGACACCATCGCGATTAACTAAACCCTGAGAATTAATTTCAAGTGTGCCGCCACTGTTCATCGCTTCCATGGCATTTTTCAATAGATTGATGAGTATTTGTTTCAAGATATCTGCGCTCACACCCACCTCCATCTTGTCATCAGGAAGACGCACGTCTATTTGTATGGTGTCAACAAATTCGGTTTGTTGAAATAATTTCACAACATCTTTGACTACACTGCCAATATCCGAGCTGTTCTTTTTTTGCGATAAATCAAGTTCTGCAAAATCATCAACAATTTTTCCGACTCTATCAATTTCCTCGTTCAGGATAGATAGTTCAGTCCCTAATTGATCCTTATTCAGTAACTTCCTATCCAATATACCGAGATAGTTTTTGATGATGGACAAAGGGTTATTCACTTCGTGCGCCACCTTGCGCGAGGCTTCACGATATTCCTTGGCCATACGGATTTCGGCAAAGTCCTTTTCTTCCTGCCTGGACATAATGTTCTTCAGTGCACTTGCCGCTTGCGCCGCAAAGACTTTGAGAAATCCTTCAATCCTGGAAAAATCCTTCGCTTGCCAGGCAGCTACTCCGCCGATAAGAACGCCAAGACAATGCCCTTCTATTGACAGCGGTAAGCAGACCAACCTCTCGGTCATAAACAACCGCAGCAATTGCTCTTCGGGTAAGCCAAGTACGTGCTTGCCATCGCCTATCAACGCAAGCCGCGATTCACGAATCGAAACCGCGATCTGGCTTTCAAGCTCATTTTCACTCTGAGTTTCGTTCTTAGTTCCGTAACCGGTGAGTGGCAAAACAAAATCGGCCAGGCGATGTCTATGCTCGCCCGCGCCAGATCCTTTAAGTTCATTATGTTTGCGATCAAAACGTAAAATAATCGCTTGATCAAAGTTAAATAAGATGCAGGCTGACTTGGCGATGATTTCAATTAAGCCGATTTCACCTTGCTGACTTGAGAAGGTTTTTCCTATCTGTCCTGCCAACAGCATATTTCTTACTTCTGCCGACAATGCATCTTTTTGATCGCCTTGTCTGCCAGGCTGAACTTGCGCGACGGAGGGCTTTTGTGACTCTGCATCTAATTGTATGCCCAGGTATTTCGCGGATTTTTGTACCTCGTCAGCCGCCAATGCATTGATTTCACGGATATCGCTTTCGCTTAATCCGGTCAGGGCCACTGCCATGTCGATTTGTTCTTCAGTTGAAGGATTCTCTGCCAGTAAATTTGTGGCGAAAGCGATCCGAACCAAGGGATGTGCATTGAGCACCCTGGCGATAGGCTCATGGTGATATAAGGCGCTATCGGCAATGAAAGAGTCAAGCCGCCACTGCTCAATTAACCAGGCCCCCACTTCCGCGTGGCTGGCTTGCAAACTTCTAATTTCCACTATACATAGTTCATCACTATCTTTAGCCAGAAAATGCCGGGAATACTCTTTAGGCGCAATCGCCAGCATGGCCAGCCTGCCGACATCGTGCAAAAGCCCAGCCAGGTAAGCCTCTTCGGGATTCGAGTATTTCATCCGCAGCGCCAACATGCGCGCTTTCACGCCGGCAAAAAGTGAATGCAACCAAAAATCATTGAGATTAATTTCACTGGCACGGGAAAATTTATCAAAGACTTGAAACACCGACTCATTGATCACGATGGTCTTGATCATGCTGGTACCGATGATTGTCAGTGCCTGTTCAAGCGTGCGCGCAGAGTCGCCACGATGATAGGCAGAACTATTGGCAACACTCATCATTTTTGCAGTCATGGCGGGATCTTGCGCCACCAGGCGAGACAATTCATTGATCCCGGCGTCGTCAGACTGGCACAGCGTCATCAACTTGAGCAGTATCTGCGACATGGACGGCAAACGTACCGCCTTCAGGCGTTCGCGTATATCAGGGATGTCTTGAAGTGTATTAATAACAAATTCCTACCAGAAAACGACAAAAAACAGACGAAAAAAACAGTCAAGCCAGTGATGCGTTACAGGTCAAAAATTTCAAAATAAACAAATAGTTAAGCACCCAAGTTAAAGTATTTTCAGATACTGCAATTGTAAATATATGTTAAATATATATTAGGCAGCAGAAAAAAACATTGCAATTTTTATTCTAATCACAACAGCAAAAAAAAGTCAAAGAAAAATCAGAAAAAGTGTTGCTTTTGATCACAAATTGAACTTAAAGACGATTTTCGCGCGATCGGCCAATTAAATAAGGATTCAATTGGCGAATGTGATTTCTCTACCTATTTAGCCATCGCTGGTTTAAGCGAGGATTTTTTCCAACTCTTCAAATTGCAAATTCTCGACCAGAAAAATATGATCTTCGGCATCCATAGGAAAAGGCTTGAACCTCCCGGTGCGCACATATCCCCTGCGCTCATAAAAAGCGATAAGTTCTGCACGTAGCGTGATAACCGTCATCCAGATTTTATGCACACCCCAAAGCTTTTGCACCATGGCCTCGGCCGCCTGCATAAATTGCTTGCCTATACCATTACCTTGTTCCAGCGGGCTAACCACAAACATGCCCAGATAGGCTGCATCGCCAGTTTTTTGTAGCTGCACACAACCAATGACGTCCTGACCGCGGCAACATAATAAAATAACGGTATCCTCAGTGAGGATTAACTGAAGCACGCCATCGGCGTTGATACGCGCCCCGGCCAATAAATTCGCTTCGGTAGTCCAGCCCTGGCGACTGGAATCACCGCGATATCCGCTATTCACCAGGTCAGCAATCATGGCGGCGTCTTTTGCTTCGGCATGACGATAGCTTAGTTTTGTGTCAGCAGAATGAATCGTAGCGCTGGTATCTGGTGTAGTTGCGGGTGTAGTTGTCATATCGTTGATGTCAGGTCTTTAATAATGGGTGCTCCATTTTATTCTAATGCAGTCTAAAATGAGCACCACTAATTCCTTTTCCAAATCATTGGTGTCTAGGCGACGAGTCGAAGACAGTGCTTTAGCACGGCGAGGCGAAGGCAACAACGACACCGATGATTTAGAAAAGGAATAATTTGCCTTGAAACTGGAGAACACAAAATGAGCAGCAACATTCAAGATTTATTAAAAGAGCTAGGCGCCAATCTGGCCGATTACCAAGGCCAGGATATTACGAGTATTTCGCCGATTGACGGCAAGGAATTGGCTAGTTTGCGCTCGGATAATCCAGCGCAAGTTAAAGCAAAAATCGAACGCGCGCATGCAGCATTTTTGCAATGGCGCAAGGTGCCGGCACCACGCCGTGGTGAATTGATACGCTTGTTTGGTGATGAGCTACGCCTGCATAAAACCGCCCTGGGACAATTGGTCACGCTGGAAGCCGGAAAAATCTTGCAAGAAGGATTGGGCGAAGTCCAGGAGATGATCGACATTTGCGATTTCGCAGTCGGCCTCTCGCGCCAATTGTATGGCTTGACCATTGCCTCCGAACGTCCTGGTCATCGCATGATGGAAGTCTGGCACCCGATCGGTGTGGTCGGTGTGATTTCCGCATTTAACTTCCCGGTCGCGGTATGGGCATGGAATGCCGCGCTGGCCTTTGTCTGCGGTAATAGCGTGACCTGGAAGCCATCGGAAAAAACTCCTTTAACCGCCATCGCCACCCACGCCCTCTTCATGAATGCGGTCGCGCGCTTTAACGCAACAAGCGACGATGCACCTGATGGATTGGCCGAACTGATCATCGGTGAACGCGATATCGGCGCACACATGGTCAACGACAAGCACGTAGTCTTGGTCAGCGCCACCGGCAGCACGCGTATGGGCCGGCAAGTGGCCGAAGCTTGCGCCAAACGCCTGAGCCGCAGCATCCTCGAACTCGGCGGCAACAATGCCATGATCGTCGGCTCTAGCGCAGACTTGGAAATGGCAGTGCGCGGCATTACTTTCTCTGCGGTAGGCACGGCCGGGCAACGCTGCACCACCCTGCGTCGCCTGTTCGTGCATGACGCAATTTACGACACTCTGGTGCCACGTCTGAAGAAAATCTATGCGGGCTTACCGATCGGTAATCCCATAGAAAAAGCAACGCTGGTTGGCCCATTGATCGACCAGGCCGCCTACGATGCCATGCAAGCTGCATTAGCCAGCGCACAAGCTGAACACGGAGAAGTTTTTGGCGGCGAACGCGTCACGGTAGAAGGCTGCGAGGATGGCTACTATGTACAGCCATCTCTCGTTGAAATGCCGACCCAGACTTCCGGCATGCATCATGAAGTCTTTGCCCCGATCATGTATATCGTGCGCTATACCGACCTGGCGCAAGCCATCCAATGGAATAACGAAGTGCCGCAAGGCTTGTCATCGAGCATCTTCACCACCGACATGCGCGAGGCCGAATTATTCATGTCGGATGTAGGCAGCGATTGCGGCATTGCCAACGTCAATATCGGCCCATCCGGTGCAGAAATCGGCGGCGCATTCGGCGGCGAAAAAGACACCGGCGGCGGTCGTGAATCGGGCTCGGATTCCTGGAAAGCCTATATGCGCCGTTCTACAAATACCGTCAACTACAGTCACTCTTTGCCTTTGGCGCAAGGGATTAGTTTTGATATTTAGGATTTGGAAATAGTGCGGTTCTGCTCCCTACTCCCGCTGGCGGCGGTTGGTATAAAAGCGGGTCGGGGATGAGGGTGATTGAGCGACGTTTGATTTCAAAAGAAAATCAAGATACCGCACAATCGCCCTTTTTCTTGCTCCGGATTTGCTCAGTATCCCGGGCGGACACAACGGACACTTGGACAGTTTTTTCTTGCGTTTAAAGCGCTCCCCATCAAACAAAACAAGGACTTAACGCATGATATGTATTGGCACAATTCCTGCTACACCATCCTTACCTCCACTTCTCTTTTCATCCCAATGAAAAACATCGCCTTAAGTAAGCTAAGTAAACTAAGAACGCTAAGTGCCTGTGCCGGTTTCCTGGCATTGCTTGCACCAACTCATGGCTACGCACAAGTCGCGATTCACCTCAAGCTCGTCGAAAATAGCACTCTGGAATTGCAGTACGATTTACCACAGAATTGCCCACACTTACATTTCAAAAAAACCGGTGAAGGCGCGCAAAAAATTCGGGCGCAGTGGCAAGCGCAAGATGCGTGTTTTACTGCTGATGGTGAAAACCTGACAGCCAACCAGCCTGCTTGCCACATTGCACGTTTTAAAGTGCCAGCTACCTATGACAAGATCTCTGGCTATCCGGCCGCCTATCCTATGGCAGAAACCATCTATGCGCACACCAGCAACTACCAGCTCGAGGATAGCTGCGGACCTATCACTTACCATTTCGCAGCGCCGTTTATTGCGCTCGAAGGCAGGCAAGTTAGCGGACAAATTGAGGTCGCGGCAAAAGCTGATTACAGCTTCCCAGTATTACTCTCACCGGTTGAGCTGCAACTCAATGCAGGCATCATTAGCTATATTGACCCTGGCTTATCGGCACAGACAAAAGCGCGGATTAAAGATGTCGGTGAAAAAACAATTAACTACCTAAAGACCGTA
>JAZJYB010000121.1:0-12677 GCA_040390685.1 Pseudomonadota bacterium
TGTTACGCGATGCCTTGTTTTTCCTAGCTCAGGTTGATCATCCATCGCCATTCGTTGCACAGATACGCAAGGCGTATCAATTGGATAATCAAGTCCCATTAGATTACGATCAAAAAAATTACGGACAAATAGCTGCCAATGTGATGGTGACGGCGAAAGAACAATTGTCTAGTGTGAAAAATATGTGGGGAAGAATCGCCAACGGAGATGCGAGTCTTGCTGAGAAATTTTCACAGAAATTGAAAGATTTGGCCGACTCCGGGGCGAATCTAAATGCCCCTGCTTTGGCGAAGTTGTTACGTGAGTTAAGCGGCATCGCCAGGCACGCAGCACAACTATCAGATGGAAGTCGGATGGGCTTGGAGCTGGCTACCTGCCTGCTATTTGTAGAAAATGCGCTAGATCAAATTACCCATTTGCCTGCGCATTTTTCGGAGCGCGCAGATGAAATTACAGCAAGACTGCTTTCCCTGGTTGCTGGCGAAGAGCCGCCATCTCAGTCAGCGTGGATGGGGGATATTTCCAGAGAGGCACAGCAACGCCAAACTATGGCTGTTCTTGTCGCGGAAATGCAGGCAAGTCTGCGTCAAGTTGAAAAAACTTTAGATGAATATTTCCGCGACCCGTCCAATAAGGAAGTACTGGTCCCGGTTGATGGTGTTTTACATCAAATCGGTGGGGCGCTAGCTATCCTTGACCAAGATGATGCCATGTTTGCCGTTTTACATACTCGGGCCATGGTCGGCAAATTTGTCGATGGAACTGATGCTGAAGAAGGTGAAACACATCTGCATGCGTATCAGAACGTCGCTGAGAATGTCGGCGCTCTGTCCTTCTTTATTGAAACATTGCAAAATCAACCTGATTTGGCGAAGAAGAAATTTGTCTTCGATCCGGCAGCAGGATTGTTTCATTCAAATCTCTTAGAAAAAACGGCAGAAAAAGAATTATTGCCGTCGGTGCAGATGACCTCTGCCACACCACAAATAGCGCTAGTCACTGCAGAGCAAGAATTGGCCGATCAACAAAAGGAATCGGCCCGCTTGGCGGTTTCATTATCGGAAGAGCCTGATAACTCCGAATTGCAGGCGCAACTTAAAGATTCCTTGGAGTCTGAGCGCACTGTTGCAAATTTGCTCGATGATGTAGATGCAAGTACCAGGGCGCGTGCTGCAATCAGCTTGTTGGATCAATCTGATTTCAGTGCATCTTCAGACGCCTTGTCCGATATCGTGGCGGCGACGACGCAAGTGAGTCACCAACCAGAATTGGCACATGTTCCCGAGGTTCCAGTCAGTGATGAGGCCATCGATGCGGAGCTGCTGGAAATATTTTTAACCGAGGCCGATGAGGTACTTGGTTTTGTCCATGAGACTGTTCCATTATCAAAGAATGATCCAAGTAATCAATCTTACCTGACTAGCCTGCGTCGCTCCTTCCATACGCTGAAAGGTAGCGGGCGCATGGTGGGATTAATGGTGTTCGGCGAAGCTGCATGGAGCATAGAGCAGGTGATGAATCTTTGGTTGTCTGATTCGCGCAATGGCACAGAACAGCTGTATACCCTACTTGATAGCGTTGCGACGGAACTCTTTAGCTGGGTGGAGGATTTAAAATCCACCGGGCAATCGCGACGGAATGGACTAGGGATTATCGCCGCCGCAGAACGATTAAAAGCAGGGCAAGATTCTGCTCTTGATAAGGAAATGACGACTCAAGCAGCGCCTGAAACAATCTCAAGCACTGCCGAGCTTTCCGTTGCTATCGAGCTGGAAGAAGGTACTGAGCTTGCCGAACATCTTCAGTTTGACCAAAGCCCGGAAGAAATTGTCGCGACACTGCCAGATGAAGAAATTATTGCTGCTGAAGTGGCTGATGAAACTCTGCCTGCAATTGTCGAATTGACAGAGAACAAGGCAATTGAACTTGCCGATAATACTGCGGATAATGTCGAAGAAATACTGGCTGTAGAAGTTGAGCCTTTAAGCTCACTTTCTGAACCGCTTGTTACCCAACAAGAAACGCAATTAGCCGAAGAAAGCTTGCCTGAGGATAGTCTGGAAATTACTACGGACGTCGATCACGCTGAGATAATATCTCTGCCGGCATCTGAATCCTCAGCTGAATCCGCGCCAGAGCTTGCCATGAATACGGAAAGCGCGACGATCATCAACTTCCCGGATTTCTCAATTCCGGCGCCGACACAAGACGAAAATATCAAAAAGATCGGCGACATTGAAATTAGCTTGCCGTTGCATACCATTTACATGGCGGAGACTGACGAAATTGTTCGTTTCCTGGCACAGGATTTTGCTGAATGGCGCCATGAACCGACCCGTCATGTTTCACGGCACGCAGTGCATGCAGCACATTCGCTGGCGGGAAGTTCCGCGACAGTCGGATTGATCGCTGCACAAGAGCTGGCACATAGTTTGGAAATGGTCTTGCAGCGACTGGAAAGACATCCGGTTATCTTGGATGCATCTGAATACGATGTCATCGATCACGCGGTGGATTGCGCCAAGCACATGTTGCAGAAATTTGCCTTGTCTGTCATGGCCGAACATGCGCCAGTTGAAGTAAGGACATTGGAAAAATTACTTCAAGCCATCATTGAGCGTTCCAATGCCGGTGAAGAAGACAATGAATTCATTACCTCAACAAATGAAAAATTGGATCTGGCTGATTTGTCAAATGCACATGACGAAGACTTTAATGATGTTGCGGACGATGCACAAATAATTTCCTCTGAGGCAGCAATTCCACTTGAAGAGGTTCAGGTATCCCTGTCGCCGGAAAATGTGGAGCCAGAAATAGTTGCAGCCGAAGCGCTGGATGCCGAAGCTGTAGCATATGTTGCTTTGAGCAATGAAGACGATTTTGCAGCAGTGCACGGTGAAACTGCTGGACAAGAAAATTCGATAGTAATCGAGTCGCCGGTCGCAGAAATTCCTGCAGCTGCGCCAGAAACTGAAGCGCCGGTGGCTGCCGCTCCAGAGATCGAGATGCCGGATGAAGTAGTTCCTGTTGTGGCGCATGATGAAATCCTTGTCGCAAGTCATGAAGCTTCAATTCCACCAGAAGAAATTAAAACTGTAGCGCCTGAAGAAATGACGCAGCTAGTCAAACCGCTGACAGTGGCTGATTATGATGTCATAGCCCATTCAGCGGCGCCAGAACTCAGAGTTAACGATGATCTCGATGAAGACTTGTTGCCGGTCTTTATTGAGGAAGGCAATGACTTATTGCCTATGGTCGGCCAATTGCTGCGTTCCTGGCAGGAACAGCCTAGCGATAAGGCAATTCCGCAATCCATTTTGCGTCTCATGCATACGATTAAGGGTAGCGCACGTATGGCTGGTGCGATGCAGTTGGGACAGCATACCCATGATATGGAATCGCGAATTGAAAATCTGATGCATACTGGTAGTGCGGTACGCCAGCCTATGCTTGAGGATTTAATGTCTCGGCATGATTATTCCTTGCATCTTTTTGATCGACTGCAAAATCCATTATCTGCGCCAGTTGCAGCACCATCTGCAGTGGTAAGTACAGCACAAGAGCTAGATCAATTCCAGGCGGTAAGTGCAGAAACTACGCAAGACTTGAGCGGCGTAAAAGGCGATGAAACCGCTGCTTTCTTGCCTTCGCCTGCAACAGCTGGCGCGCAAATAGCCAACGTCGCGCGCACTATCGTTCCAGCGGCGGTAGCCGCACCTGTGCCTCTGGTTCGGGTACGTGCCGATATTCTGGATCGTCTAGTGAATCAGGCCGGTGAAGTTTCAATTTCACGTTCTAAGCTTGAGAATGAAGTTGATAACTTAAGATCGTCTCTGGTCGAATTGACTGAAAACGTCAACCGTTTGCGTGATCAGTTGCGTGAAGTCGAGATTCAGGCTGAAACGCAAATTACCTCGCGCATGACGCATTCCGGTGACCGGGAATTTGACCCTCTGGAATTTGACCGGTTTACCCGTTTGCAAGAATTGACGCGAATGATGGCCGAGAGCGTCAGTGACGTTGCCTCAGTTCAGCAAAACTTGCATCGCACAATTGATGGCGCGACCAGTGACTTGCATACACAGGCGCGTTTGACGCGTGAGTTGCAACAAGATTTGATGCGCGTCCGGATGATTCCATTTGCCAGTGTCTCAGAGCGCTTGTATCGAGTGACCCGTCAGACTGCAAAAGAAATGGACAAGCGTGTCAATCTAGATATCCGCGGAACTTCGGTAGAAATTGATCGTAGCGTTTTGGAAAAAATGGTTGCGCCGTTTGAGCATTTGCTGCGTAACGCCATCGTGCATGGAATCGAGAGTCGCGAGAAGCGCCTTGAGTCCGGCAAAGAGGAAGTCGGCGAACTGCTTATCGAAATCCGCCAGGAAGGTAATGAAGTCGTTATTCATTTTACCGATGATGGACAAGGGCTAAACCTAGGTCGCATTCGTGAAAAGGCAAAGAAGATAGATTTGCTCGATTATGACGACAGTATCAGCGATGCTGAAGTCGTGAATATGATTTTTGAACCGGGATTTTCGACAGCGAGTGAAGTGACAGAATTGGCCGGGCGCGGCGTCGGTATGGACGTGGTGCGCTCCGAAGCTGCTTCACTAGGGGGCCGGGTTTCTGTCAATTCAGTTGAGGGAAAGGGAGCGCATTTCACGATTAATCTGCCTTTGACCCTGGCTGTGACGCAAGTGGTGATTTTAACTGCCGGTGGAAAAACTTTTGCTGTGCCTTCAGTCTTGGTCGAGCAAGTTCAACAGTTAAAAGCTGCGATGCTGGCGAATGCCTACAATGACGGTGCCATCATGTGGCAAGGGAATCGAGTGCCAATGTACTACCTGCCGACGATGCTTGGGGAGCGCGATGCAGTGCCGATGGCGCAGCAATATTCTCCATTGTTGATTATGAAGAGTGGCAGTGAGCGCGTTGCAATACACGTAGATGATGTTATCGGTAATCGCGAGGTGGTTGTTAAGAATATTGGACCGCAACTTGCCCGTATGACAGGCATCGCTGGTGCAACTGTGTTGGGCTCTGGTGATGTCGTCTTGATCTTGAATCCGGTACCTTTGGCGCAAAGAATGGAGCATGAACATGCGCGCCATCCAAGTGCACACACTACTGGTGTGAGCCAGGAGATGGGCGCAGTGGCTGAACTTGCAGCAGAAAAAACTGCAGCAGCTCCAGTACAGGGATTGCGTACGCAACACACTGTAATGGTGGTCGATGATTCACTGACGGTGCGTCGTGTTACGCAACGCTTGTTGTTGCGTGAAGGTTATCAGGTGATACTGGCCAAAGACGGTATTGATGCGCTGGAGCAGCTACAGTCAATTACTCCCGATGTGATGTTGGTTGATATTGAAATGCCACGCATGGATGGCTTTGACTTGACGCGCAATATCCGTGGCGATGCCCGCACCAGTCATATCCCTATCATTATGATTACCTCACGTACTGCCGATAAACATCGTAACTATGCGGCTGAACTGGGCGTGAATGAGTATTTTGGTAAGCCTTACCGTGAAGATGATTTATTGGGGGCAATTGGTCAGTTTGTTGGCAAAGAGCCGGTGATAAATTAAGTTTATACTTCAGATTCATAAAAATGCACCTTGATTCAAGGTGCATTTTTTTCCTATTTGTATGGTGAATAAAGAGTAATAAGACGCGTCTAGCCCGATAGAAAAATACTAAAGGCAGGCTGTGAATCAGCGCTGACTAATACCTTTGTAAGCATCGCACAGCTCGAAAAGTAGCGTTAAAAATGCTAAAATGTAGCCATGGCGAAGCAAATAACAACTACCGGCTCCGATTTTCCCGGAGATTCATCCACGTCGGCATCCGATGAGGCTGATGGCCTCTTGATTTCAGCCGAGGGCAAGGGCTTAGATCTCACCGATCATTTCCTGATTGCAATGCCCTCCATGCTAGATCCGATTTTTGGTGGGACTGTTGTGTATATTTGTGAGCACAATGCCCGTGGCGCGATGGGCATGGTGATTAATAAACCTACCGATATGACGGTGGCTGGTTTGTTTGACCGGATCGACCTCAAGCTTGAAAATATCCCAAACTCTCACCCTATGGGGAAGTATCCAGTGATGTTTGGCGGGCCAGTGCAGGATGACCGCGGTTTTGTCTTACATGCACCTTCAGGCAAATTTTCTTCTACGCTTAAAGTGACAGAAGATATTGCGTTTACCACTTCAAGAGATATTCTCGAAGCCCTGGCCGCAGGCGATGCGCCAGAACGCTTGATGGTGAGTATCGGCTATTCAGGATGGGGTGCCGGGCAATTGGAACAAGAGATACTTGCGAATGGCTGGTTGACTGTTGCAGCGGATAAACACATTTTATTTGACTTGCCTATGGAACAGCGTTTTGTCGCTGCCATGGGTTTGCTCGGTATAGATCCAATGATGCTAGCCTCCGTTGCGGGACATGCCTGATGCCAGCTTTGTCGGGGACGCTACTGGCATTTGATTTTGGTTTGAAGCGCATAGGCGTCGCAGTCGGCAATACCATCACCCGGCAAGCACAGGCTTTAGATATCATTACTGCCGCCACCAATGATGGCAAATTTATAGAAATTTCCAAGCTGATCGCATCGTGGCAACCAGTCGTATGCATAGTTGGTTTGCCGATGCATCCAGACGGCGCTGACAATGAAATGACGCAACGCTGTCGCCGATTCGCCAATCAATTGATTGGTCGCTTTGATGTGCCAACAATCTTGGTTGACGAACGTTACTCTTCCGCTGTGCTTAATTCAAAACGCGGCGAGCGCATCGACGACCAGGCCGCAGCGCTTATTCTGCAACAATATTTTGATCAAACTTCATGAACTCTATGACCTCTATGACTTTAAATTTAGATGCCGAAGCGCTGTATTTACAGCTGCTTGCACAGATTAAAGAGAACACTTCCAGCATGCAAAATTTAGCCATCGTCGGAATTTATTCTGGCGGTGTCTGGCTCGCGGAGCGGCTCAATGCAGATCTTGCCCTGGAGACCAAACCGGGTTTCATCGACGTCTCGTTTTACCGCGATGACTATGCCAAAAAAGGCCTGCATCCAGATGTCAAGCCAACACAAATTCCTTTTCACGTAGATAATGCCACCATCATTCTGGTGGATGATGTGCTGTTCACTGGTCGCACTACACGTGCGGCGATCAATGAATTATTTGATTATGGTCGCCCGGCCAAAATCATGCTGGCGGCACTAGTTGATCGCGGTGGCCGCGAACTGCCAGTCGCAGCGGATTTTGTCGCGTATTCCAAATTCTTCGAAAAAACATCCTCTGTCAATCTGCATCGTGCAGCCGACGGCAAACTCAGCCTCTCTATCGATCATGCATAATCCTCAATTGAATAAACACGGTGAGCTTCAGCATCTTCTGACCATTGATGGCCTGCCGAAATCTATCGTCAATCACATTCTCGATACCGCATCGTCGTTCGTTAGCATCGGTGATCGTGAGCTAAAAAAAGTTCCGCTGATGCGTGGCAAGAGCGTCTTCAATTTGTTTTTTGAAAACTCCACGCGTACCCGTACCACGTTTGAGATCGCTTCCAAGCGCTTATCGGCAGATGTCATTAACCTCAATATCGCGGCATCGAGTGCCAGCAAAGGTGAGTCGCTGCTAGATACCATCGACAATCTTGCCGCTATGCATGCCGACATGTTTGTGGTGCGCCACGCCACTTCAGGCGCGCCTTTTTTGATCGCCAAACATCTCAACGACACTAAGCAGCACCATGTACACGTGGTCAATGCAGGTGATGGCCGTCACGCGCATCCGACCCAGGGCTTGCTGGATATGTACACAATCCGCCATTACAAAAAAGATTTTACTAATTTGACTGTAGCGATCATTGGCGACGTCTTACATAGCCGTGTGGCGCGCTCAGACATACACGCCTTGACGATATTGGGTGTGCCGGAAGTGCGCGTTATCGCACCGCGCACTTTATTGCCGGGTGGTCTGGAACAAATGGGCGTACGCGTGTTTACGGATATGAACGAAGGCCTCAAAGGCGTCGATGTCATCATCATGTTACGTTTGCAAAATGAACGCATGGGTGGCGCTTTACTGCCATCGGCGCAAGAGTATTTTAAAAATTATGGCTTGACACCCGAGCGCCTAGCGCTGGCAAAGCCAGATGCGATAGTCATGCATCCAGGGCCGATGAACCGCGGCGTAGAGATTGATTCTGCAGTCGCAGACGGGCCGCAATCGGTGATCTTGTCGCAAGTGACTTTTGGTATCGCGGTGCGTATGGCGGTGATGAGTATCGTTGCTGGCACAGTTGGGAATTAAGGAACATTGATGAAAATACATATTAAAAATGGTCGCGTGATTGATCCCGCTAACAAGATTGATGCAATTCAAGATGTTTTTATCACTGCGGGAAAAATTGTCGCGATTGGCCAGCAACCCACCGATTTTGTCGCGAACAAAACCATAGATGCAAGCGGTTTAGTGGTTGCACCAGGCTTGGTAGATTTAAGTGCGCGCTTGCGCGAACCTGGTTTTGAATACCGGGCAACCCTGGAGTCAGAATTACAGGCCGCGATGCGCGGCGGGGTGACCAGTTTAGTGTGTCCGCCAGATACTGATCCTGTTCTGGATGAGGCAGGATTAGTTGAGATGCTCAAGCAAAGGGCGAAGACACAAAACAAGGCGCATGTTTATCCCCTGGGTGCCTTGACGGTCGGTTTGCATGGCGAAGCCTTGACCGAAATGGCGGCGCTGACTGCGGCAGGTTGCGTTGGCTTCTCACAGGCTGAAGTGCCGATTGCCGACACTAATGTATTGCAGAGGGCGTTGCAATACGCCGCAACGTTTGGCTACACAGTCTGGCTGCGTCCGCAAGACGCGTTCATCGGCAAGGGTGGTGTTGCGCATAGTGGTCCTTTAGCTTCGCGTTTAGGATTGTCTGGTGTGCCAGTCATGGCAGAAACTATCGCTCTGCATACCTTGTTTGAGTTGATGCGCGCGACGGATGCCAAAGTACATCTGTGCAGAATTTCATCTGCTGCTGGTCTGGAGTTGGTACGGCAAGCGAAAAAAGAAGGTTTGGCACTCAGTTGCGACGTAGGTGCACATCACGTGCATCTGACTGATGCTGATATTGGCTACTTCGATTCGAATGCACGGATGACACCACCGTTGCGCAGCCAGCGTGATCGCGATGCAATTAAAGCCGCGCTGCTGGATGGAACCATCGATGCGATCTGTTCTGACCACACGCCAGTCGATGATGATGAAAAGCTCTTGCCCTTTGCCGAAGCATCGGCTGGAGCGACTGGCCTGGAATTATTGTTGTCGCTGGCCTTGAAGTGGGCGGAAGATAGTCGTGGCGCGTTGACGTTGCCGCAAGCGATAGAAAAAATCACCAGTAATCCAGCGCGGGTAGCCAAGCTGCCTTGCGGTCAAATTGGTGTTGGCCAGATTGCCGACCTGTGTATTTTCGATCCGCAGGCACGTTGGAAGGTGGAGGCGAGTGCGATAGTCAGCCAAGGCAAACACACACCATTTATCGGCTACGAGTTGCCTGGCGTGGTGAAGGCGACGATAGTGGCGGGACATCTGGCTTACGATGCGATGCATTGATTTTGCAATCAGATTAAATTAGGTTTAAAAATAATGATCGCCTGGCATTTTGTGCGCGTATTTTTTCATTTGGCAATTGGCTTATTCGCCTGTGCAGTGATTTTCCCCTTTAGTAGCGCGACCAGGAAAGAAAAACTGGTGCGCTGGTGGTCGGGCGCGATGCTGCGGATTTGCCAGGTCGAGGCGCGCTTCTTTGACGAAAACCATGTCGAGCGTGACGACCATGTGCTGGTCGTTGCCAATCATGTTTCCTGGCTGGATATTTTTTTATTGAATTCTTTTCGGCCATGCCATTTTGTCGCCAAAGCCGATATTCGCGCCTGGCCGATTTTAGGCTGGTTGAGTGATAAAGCTGGGACGATATTTTTGGCGCGTGGTAAGCAACGTGAAGTCCGGCGCATTTACGAAGGTTTGGTACATCAAATGGCAGAGGGAAAACGCATCGCTTTTTTTCCCGAAGGAACCACCGCGGCGCAAGGCACTATCTTGCCATTTCACGCCAATTTGTTTGAAGCCGCGATTGAAGCCAGGGTGCCGATCCAGGCGTTTGCGATACGGTATGTCGATGCCAAAGGTGCACTGCATCATGCGGTTGATTTTACCGGTGAGATGACGTTTGCCGAGAGCATGAATTTGATTTTGCGCGGCGGAAAAATTACCGCAGAATTGCGACAGCTACCCCTGATCAGCACCGAGGGTGCGCATCGCCGGGATGTCGCGCAAGCGGCTCGTTTAGCTGTGGCGCGGAGTTTGGGGATTA
The DNA here is from genome assembly GCA_040390685.1 of Pseudomonadota bacterium. Classification (GTDB taxonomy): domain Bacteria; phylum Pseudomonadota; class Gammaproteobacteria; order Burkholderiales; family Burkholderiaceae_D; genus Undibacterium. Next base: position 10,389 of record JAZJYB010000121.1, read on the forward strand.
CAGATAATCTCTAAAAAAACAGCGTCGCTTAAGGGCGTTGCTGCTGTGGGCACGCAATCTGAATCAGGTGGCGGTCATTGAGTGATATCGCGCTCAAATGCCCACCCCAGACGCACCCGGTATCTAGGCTGATTAAATTCGGCCGCAACAGTAAACCTAAAGTGGACCAGTGCCCAATGACCACCGTGCAATTCTCGCTTTTCCTGTTGGGCAGGTCGAACCAAGGTAAAAACCCATTTGGCGCTCCCTGCATTCCTTCTTTGCTGGCAAAATCCATGACGCCGTCAATGCTGCAAAAACGCATGCGCGAGAGTCCGTTAATGATGCAACGCCAGCGTTCTACACCTTGCAAGTTATCGTTCCACTGAGCTGGTGTATTGCCATACATTTGCGCTAAAAAATCCAGCCAATCCGGGCCGCGCAGAATGTTTTGTACTTCCGTGGCGAGTGCCATGGTTTGCTCTGCCGTCCATTGCGGGAAGACGCCTGCGTGTACCAGTAAATGCCCTTGTTCCATGATTGCCAACGGGCGGCGGCGCAACCAATCCAGCAGCTCTTCGCGGTCTGGTGCGCTTAAGATATCGTTGAGCGTGTCGTTGCGATGTGCCGGACGTATGCCGTGTGCAACCGCTAGTAAATGCAGGTCGTGATTACCTAGTACGGTGTCGGCGCGTTGCCCCATATTCTTGACGAGGCGCAGCGTTTCCAGTGATTTCGGGCCACGGTTGACCAGGTCGCCGGCAAACAAAATTCTGGCATCAGCATCGACGGCAAAAATCAACTGCAGCAATTGTTCAAGCTGGTCGCAGCAACCTTGAATGTCGCCGATAACGAAGGTATTCAATGTTCAGCACCCAGGCGTTTTGCTTCCGAAGCGCCCATCAATGATCGCTGTTTTTGCTGTTCTTTCTGGCCAACTGTCATCGCTGTTGGCCAGCCGATTAAATGTTGCTCGGTAATCTCGGCCAGGCCACGCAACCATTCCTGCGATTCATTCAGACAGGGGATGTAGTGAAATTCTTTGCCGCCTGCATTGATGAAATCCTGTTTGACTTCGATGGCAATTTCTTCCAGGGTTTCCAGACAGTCAGCGATGAATCCCGGACACACCACATCAACCCGTTTCAGACCTTGTTTCGCCAGCTCTTGCACGCTTGGCGCTGTATATGGCTGCAACCATTCGGCGCGGCCAAGGCGCGACTGAAACGTGACGATATATTGCTCTTTGTTGAGCCCCAATTGTTCTGCCAATAGCCGTGCTGTTTTATAGCATTCGCAGTGGTACGGGTCGCCACGTAACAGGAATGCTTTAGGCAGGCCATGAAAGCTCATGACCAATTTTTCTGGCCGGCCATTGCTTTGCCAGTAGTGCAATATCGACTCTTTTAAGGCCTGGATATAGGCTTCGTGATCATGATAATTCCGCACAAAACGCAATTCAGGAATGTTCCTTACTTGCTGATAATGGCCAACCACTGCATCGAAATTTGCCGCAGTAGTGGTGGCGGAATATTGCGGGTAAGCGGGTAATATCAGGATGCGATCATAGCCCTCGGTTTTTAATTTACTCAGTACTTCTGGAATATTCGTCGAGCCATAGCGCATCGCATACACCACACGTACATCATGGCCACGCTCGCCGAGATAACCTTGCAATAGTATCGCCTGCTTTTCGGTATGAATTTTTAGCGGTGAGCCATCTTTGCTCCAGATCGAGGCATATTTTTCTGCGGATTTGCTGGAACGAAATGGCAGGATGATTAAATTAAGAATAAACCACCAAATCACGCGCGGAATTTCCACTACCCGATGGTCAGAGAGAAACTCTTTCAGATAACGCCTGACTGCCGGCGTAGTCGGTGCATCTGGCGTGCCGAGGTTAATCAGGACGACCGCGGTTTTGGAAATTTTTCCGTGGGTATATTCAGGTTCTTTTATAAATGACATAGTGGATTGTTTACGATTTACGAGGCGAGTAATTCTCTGGCGTGTTTGCGGGTAGTCGAGGTGATCTCTATGCCACCGAGCATACGTGCGATTTCTTCGACACGTTGCTTGGTATCCAGGCCATCGATAGTTGAGACAGTTTTTCCGTCCGCACTAAGTTTGCTGACCTGGAAATGTTGGTTGGCTTGGCTCGCGACTTGTGGCAAATGGGTGACGCATAATACCTGGCGGTCTTGCCCCAGGCGTTTTAGCAGGCGACCGACGACTTCTGCGACACCGCCACCGATCCCGCTGTCGACCTCATCAAAGATCAAGGTTGGCGTCGCTGTGGCGCACGAAGTG
>JAZJYB010000122.1:0-10517 GCA_040390685.1 Pseudomonadota bacterium
CCGCGTCGTTATGCGGATTCTTCGGCTTTTACAGCAATTTAACCGGACACTAGTGTTCTTAAATCAAGGTTCTGAAATGCTTACTCTGACATTAAATAAAAAGAATTTTTCGGCTTCCCGCGAACACCTTACAAAGCAGTTATTCCATTTCCAAATCATTCGTGCCTAGGCGACGAGCCGAAGACAGTGTTGTAGCACGGCGAGGCGAAGGTAACAACGGCACGAACGATTTAGAATTGGATTAGCTATTGCCAAATGGCGCATCAATCGCATAGCTCTGGCCAGTAAACCATTTCGGCCCCTGCTCAGCCATGTAGAAATGGTCTTCCAGGCGTATGCCAAATTCGCCCTCTATGCAAATCATCGGTTCATTGCTAAAGCACATGCCTACTGCCAGCGGCCTGGTGTTGCCCTTCACCAGATATGGCCATTCGTGAATGTCCAGACCGATCCCATGGCCGGTTCGATGCGGCAAACCCGGCGTCTTATAGCCCGGACCCAGGCCTGCTGCTTCCAGTACCTGTCGCGCTGCGGCATCGACCCGTTCGCACGACACACCAAGTTGCGCAGCATCGAAGGCGGCGGCTTGTGCGGCCTTCTCTAGCTGCCACATGCTGCGTTGTCTTTGTGTAGCTTCGCCAAACACATAGCTGCGGGTGATATCCGAATGATAGCCCTGAATCTTGCAGCCAGTATCAATCAATACCATGTCACCCTCGCGCAAATACTGCACGCCATCGGGGCCATGCGGCATGGCGGTCGCCGCGCCAAAACTGACGATGCAAAAGGTCGAACTACTGCCGCCAAAAGCCCGGTGTGCCTGATCGATGAAGCTGGCAACTTCGCTCGAAGAAATGCCTGCGCGTAAAATTTTTGCCGTTCTTCTCTGCACTTCCAAAGTGATATTTTTTGCCTTTTGCATCAGAGCCAATTCAGCGACGGATTTATGCATGCGGCATCCGGCGGTGATGACCGAGCCATTCACAATTTTCGCCAGCGGCATTGCCTGTCGTAAACCATCAAACACGAAAAAAGGTGCTGCCTCATCCAGCGCAATTGCTTTATCTTTTGCCTTGACGTCCGCCAATAGTCTAGCGACCAAGGTGTACGGGCTTTCATCCTCTTGCCACAAGCGTAGTGTGGCAGCATCACCAACCGTCTCGCGCACCTTGGATTCTTCAAATGCCGGACAAACATAGATCACTTCACCATCTACCGTCAAAACGGCACCGACCAGCCTTTCACTTTGATACCATTGCAGGCCGGTGAAGTAATACAGGCTGGTGCTGGCAGTCAGGATTAACGCGCCGATAGATTTTTCGCGCATTAGCGCTACCGCCTTATGAATACGATACAGGCGCTCTTGCGCCGTAATCGGCAATACATCGGCCAGGTCAGGCTTGATGTCAAGCAGTTGCGTTGTGGCGTCTGATCCGCCGATAGAATTTGTCATGTTAGTCATTTTTTTGAAGTGAGCGCTGGTTTAGCTAATGTAACAAATCAGGCGGCTATCGTCTTGCTCGCCAGCCTGCATAAAATGTGGAATTCTGCACAGCCAAAAGTAAAAAACGGGCATATCGTCGCCGATATGCCCGTCATAATTTGCCAGCCTGAAATTTACAGCATGGCTTTAATCAGATGCCCCAATTTTTCTATGCCTTCATTGATACGCTCTGGCGAGACGGTTACAAAGCTCAAACGCAGTGTATTGGTCTCTGGGTTGCTAGCGTAAAAAGGGCCACCCGGAACGAAGGCCACATTTTGCTCGAGGGCTGCATCAAGCAATTTCTTGCTATCGATATGTGCAGGCAGAGTCACCCAGATAAACATGCCGCCTTCTGGTCGGGTCCAGGTGACTGATGGCGGAAAATACTTAGTCATTGCCGCCAGCATGACATCGCACTGGCCAGAGTAAAAACTACGGATAGTCGGGATATGCTCGCTCAAGAATCCATCTTTAATGACTTCATACACAGCCATTTGCGTCAGCGTTGAAGTATGCAAATCAGAGGCTTGTTTCGCTTGTTCCAGTTTGCGTATCAAAGGAATCGGCGCGACCACATAGCCGAGGCGGATACCAGGCGTCAGCACCTTCGAGAACGAGCCCATGTAGATCACGCTACCTGGGTTCATGTTCAGGAGTTTTGGCAAAGGCTCGCCGCTATAACAAAGATCGCCGTAAGGATTATCTTCGATCAGTGGCACACCAAGGCGCGCACAGATTTCTACCAATTCAAAACGGCGCTCCACTGACAAGGTACGTCCAGTAGGGTTTTGAAAATTTGGCAATGCGTACAATAAACGTGCACCCGCACCATTTGCCGCAACCGATGCAGGGACCAGGCCATGTTCATCCATCTCAACCGAGATGATGTTTGGTTGGTACACGGAGAATGCCTGCAGGGCACCGAGATAACTCGGCGTTTCCACCATAACTTTACTGCCTTTATCGATCAGCACTTTACCGACCAGATCCAGGGCTTGCTGCGAGCCCGACACCATCATGATCTGCTCAGGCAGTATCGTGCTTTCCGAGGTGGATAAGGAGTCGGCAATAAACGAGCGCAAAGGTCCGTAGCCATCAGTCGGGCCATATTGCAATGCAGTCTTGCCGTTTTCAAATAACACTTTATCGAAGGCGGCACGCATGCGTTCAACCGGGAAAGTGTCTGGCGAAGGCAAACCACCGGCGAATGAAATGACTTCAGGGCGTTGCGTGATCTTGAGAATTTCTCTGATGACAGAACTTTGTAACTGCTCTGCGCGCTCAGAAAATTTCCACTCGATTGGGGTTGGGTTTTCAAGTTTCATGCTGGTCTCACCTGGAAGTATTTAAGTATTTTTAATTGAATTGAAGCGTGCTTAGGAGGCAAAAAAATCACTCAATCTCTGCAATCATTTCAATTTCTACACACGCGCCCATCGGGATCTGTGCCACACCAAAAGCCGAGCGTGCATGCTTGCCTTGCTCACCAAAAATCTCGCCTATCAATTCTGAGGCGCCATTGGTCACCAAATGCTGTTCAGTAAAATCACCCGTGGAATTAACCAGACTCATGAGTTTAACGATACGTTTTACGCGCGTGAGATCGCCACCACAAGCCGCTTGCAAAGTGGCCATCAAATCAATCGCGACTGCGCGGGCGGCCAATTTACCTTCGTCAGTGGAAATATTTTTACCCAATTGCCCCACCCAGACCTTGCCGTCTTTTTTTGCGATATGGCCGGATAAAAAAACCGTATTGCCGGTCTGTGCATACATCACGTACGCAGCTGCAGGAGTCGCAACCGCTGGAAGTTCAATATTGAGTGCTTTAAGTTTTTCGTAGATGGACATCATGATTTCCAAAAAAGTGGGCTGCGACTGGTTGCCAGCGGGATTGTTGTGATTGAATATAGTGAAATTGCGTGTTATCGGAATACAAATAATTAATCCGGACAGACCTCTATTGTACGACCCGCACGACTTGATTAACACCCCCAAATCCTCCTGATTACCCGGATTAAAGTTGGTGGGAGTGGTTTTTTGACGGAAATCGCCGTCGAATATTTACTGCTGTACCATCCAGGCGGCGGTGCAGGCCAATGAAATCCCCATGCAAAAATTGAAAATTCGCAAACGCTTTCCCACGACCAGCCAATGGCGCAATTTCTCGCCGGCCCAGGCCCAGCTAAACAGACTCAGCGCGCTTGGCACAGCGAAGCCCAGGCTCATCCAACTCAGGCGCAAAATATAATCCTCACGTCCAATCGCATACGTCGAGGCGGCCGCCACCAGCATCATCCAGGCTTTCGGGTTCACCAGTTGAAACAAAATCGATTGCATCAATGTAAGCGGTTTTAAGTTGCTGCCGGCCGAGAGCTGGCTGGCAAAACACAGCTTCCATGCCAGATACAATAGATAACCATTGCCGGCGAGTTTCATCGCCATCAATAAAACGGGCTGGCCCTGCAAGATTGCGGCGCCACCCATCCCGACCAGCCACAGCAAGCCGACAAAGCCCAAAGGCACACCCGCAACATGCGGCATCGCGGCACGCAAGCCATGGTTCACGCCGGTGCTGGCAGCAATGGCCACGTTCGGCCCTGGGGTAAATGAACCGATCCAGGCAAAGGCGCTGAAGGCAAATATTTCAGTGAGAGGTAGCATCATTTTTCAACACCTGTGAATAAACATCGTGATCAACATTGCCACCGCTCAGTGACAAACCTACTTTCAATCCTTTCAGTAATGCCTTGTCTTGCATGGCAGCCGCCAAGGCCGCGGCACCGGCACCTTCAGCCACATTGTGGGTCGCCAGAAAAATCAATTTCATCGCTGCGGAAATTTCAACATCGGTCACGGCCACGACCTGCTCCACGTATTCGGCAATCACTTTCAATGAGGCGGCATCCGGAGTGCGGCATGCCATACCATCAGCTAGTAAAGTGCTGACTGGTGATTCAATTAGCGCGCCCTGCTCAAACGACAATTTATACGCCAGTGCATGGCTAGAGACGACGCCGATAATTCTGGTCGACAATCCCAGCGCATTACGTGCCGCCACTGCCGCGCAAATACCTGAGCCCTGGCCGATCGGTACATAGATCACATCCAGCGCTGGCTGCGCGGTAAAAAATTCCATCCAATAGGTGGCAACGCCACGCACCAGATCAGTATGCAAAGACGGCACCATGTGCAAGCCCTGCTGTGCAGCCAAGCCGATGGCATGCTCGCGGCTCTCTTGAAACTCAGAACCAAACTCAATTAACTCGGCACCCAAAGCGCGCATGGCGGCGTTTTTCTCTTTGCTATTTCCAAACGGAACCACGATGCTGGTTTTCAAACCATGCGGCCGCGCCGCAAAGGCAATTGACTGTCCATGATTACCGCGGGTCGCAGAAATCACACCCGCAATTTTCGGCTCGCGTTGCAATAACTCATGGATATACACCAGGCCACCGCGCACCTTGAATGCGCCAGTCGGCGTATGGTTTTCGTGCTTTAGCCAAACTTCAGTACCCAGTGCCTCACATAATAAAGGCCAGGCATATTGCGGCGTGGGCGGCATGCTCGCATAGACTATTTTGGCGGCAGATTCGAGCTCGGTTTTGTTTGGCAATGCAAAAGTCATGTGAACCTCGGTGTCATTAAAACGATTTAAAGGCAGATTGTTTGTGCTATCCTAGCCGAAATTACCAATACAGTACCAGTACAATAAAAAAGATAGATTGCACACTGTCTTGCCCATTTTGCCAATACAATTTTTTCCAAATAATTATGCGCCCTTCAACTCCGATTATTTCACGCGAATCTGGCGGTTCGTTAGTCGAGCAAATTGTCCGCTCGGTCGCCAGCAGAATAGACGATAAATTGCTACGCACCGGTGCGCGCATGCCGTCGATACGCCAGTTTGCGGATGAGCAGCACGTCTCGCGCTTCACCGTGGTTGAAGCGTATGACAGGCTAGTCGCCAATGGCTATCTGGAATCACGGCGCGGCTCCGGTTTTTTTGTGCGGGAACGCGCTTCGATGATCAATAACAATCAAGTCGCCAAACCTATACCGGTGTCGCAACAGCTCGACGTGGTCTGGCTGGTGCGGAATATGTTCCGCCAGTTGCCGCCGCAAAAAATGCCAGGCTCAGGTGTCTTGCCGCACGATTGGCTCGATGGCGAATTGGTGGCAAACGGCTTGCGCGCCATCAGCCGGGTGAATTCAAATCAGCTTTTGCATTACGGTACACCGCAGGGTTTTTTACCGCTGCGCCAGCAGCTGCAACTTAAATTGGCCGAGCTGGAAATTGCCGCCGCGCCGGAACAAATCGTCATGACCAGCGGTGTGACGCAAGCGCTAGATCTGGTTGCGCGCGAATTCACCCAACCGGGCGACACCATCTTCGTCGATGACCCCGCCTGGTTTCTGATGTTTGGCTCGTTCGCCATTCTGGGTGCGAAAGTGATCGGAATCCCGCGCTTGCATGACGGCCCCGATGTAGCAAAGCTGGCAGAACTGGCAGCGCTACATAAACCCAAGCTCTACATCATCAACTCGGTAATGCATAACCCGACCTCGACCTCGCTGTCTGCCGCGAAGGCATTCCAGGTACTGAAGGCCGCCGAAGAGCATGATTTCATGATCGTGGAAGACGACATCTATTGCGATATGCACCCAGGCACCGCAGTCCAGCCTGCGACCAGACTCGCCGCACTCGACCAGCTCAATCGGGTAATTTATTTGGGCGGTTTCTCGAAAACTTTGGCGGCCAATTTACGGGTCGGCTTTATCGCGACATCGCACGAATTGGCAGTGCGCCTCTCCGACCGAAAAATGTTATCGACGCTCACCACAACAGAAATTGGCGAACGTGTCGTGTATAAAATTTTATCCGAAGGCCATTATAGAAAACATGCCGACCGCATCCGCGTCAAACTCGATTCAGTACGCGACCAGGTCACCAAAAAAGTCGAGAGCATAGGCATGAAAGTCGAATACCGTACACCAGCCGGCATGTTCTTATGGGCCGAAACCGGCTGCGACACGATAGCTCTCACCGAGAAAGCGCTGGAGCAAGGAATCCTGCTGGCACCCGGCAGTCTTTTCTCACCAAATCAACTCCCCTCCACCAGGATGCGCATCAATATTGCGGCGATGTCAGACTCTGGTGTTTGGGAATTTTTGAAAAAAGAAATCAAATAAATTCTGTTCAAGTTTTTTCTGGAGCCGGATATCACACTATGTGAAATCAGCATTATTGATTTACCTGGCATTTTTCATTTATCTTGACACACCGCTTATTTATTCAGTCAATGCTTATAAAAAACCGACTCTTTCAACACAATTAATAAAAAATTTTGCCTCAAAAAAATTGAATTATTTTTTCTATCTTGTGTATTGCACTGTGCATACAAATGGAGCAAATCAACAAAAACTGCGACTGTCAAATTAAGACTGAGTGCGGTCATTCGCCGATTCGGCACATGGGCAACTCGGTGCCAAATCCAGGCAGTCACATGAATTTTTTGAACGGCCGCATAGGAGAAGACATCAGTCATTGAAAATGATTTTGCATCCCTGGTTCCGATACTGATGTTCGCTTTACTTTAGTCGATCAAAAGGCTATACAACGCCCTTGCCGCCACGGTTCAATACATGTAGATTGTTGACGCGCACCGAAATTTGACCCCCAGGTGGTCAATATTCAGTGCGCGCCAACAAAATGGAAAATATTGCGCGCATGGCAAAGTGGTTTTCTCTGTCATTTGCAACTAAAAATAGCAACATCGAACAATTAATCGATGCAAGGCCTCAATAAACCTGACCTTGAATCCGATTCGCATGACAAGTTTTATTTCACATTCAATGAAGAAGGTAAGCACAAATGCAAAACCATTTCGGGCAAATTATATTGGCGATTATTCTATTATTTGCGGGTTTAAGTGCTCATGCTGATAGTTCAGTCGTTTTAACAGATGGGCGAAGAATTGTCGTAACAAACAAGACCTGTTCAGACTGTCCAAACCCAACAATTCAGTTAGTTGATTCCAGTGGCCGCGTTTTAGTGAAGTTGCCAGCGGCCGAGAGGGAACTTATATTTTCAAGCACTTCCGTTAAAAATGGAAAATATTTTGTCACGTCAACCACGGCGGGGGAAGGTAAGTTGCGTGTGTATGACCTGGAAAAGAAAGTTCTCTTGAAAACGCTACTTCCTTTTGACAGCCCCAAGATTTGGGGAGCAGTCCATGACTTGGGCGGTAATGAATTTGTTTTTGTATCTGGTCCAAAAAATACATACCTGAAGCCTAGTAACGTGAGTAATCTTGTTTTTTATTCCATTCTCGGCGACAAAGTCGTTGAAGTGAAAAGAATGGAATTCAACAGTTATGTTAAGAATGTGCTTTCGCTACCAAATGGTGGATTGCTTCTCACTGAAGGTCGGGAAATTAGTCCAGGCGAGGGACAGGAGTCTCCAATGGGAGATACGTTGAGTTGGTATAGCGTCGACGGAGTAAAGCTTCAAGAAGTTGATTTTGATCGAGGTGCAGAAATCAACGACCTTATGTTGAATGCCGAAGGTGGCTTGGATGTGTTGGTGCGGACAGGGAATAAATTTTCAACTGTAAGGATGGTTGGTAACGAATGGGAATCGGCAGTTTTGTCCCAGGCAAATGAGAGACTATTTCTTGAAATAGAGTCAAAAGTGTTTGTAAATACTTTTGGAGGTGGAGAATTCTACAATTTGAAATACCGAATGGAAAATAGAAATCAAATCGGTTTTTATGATCAAGATAAAGATCTTGGAACTATAGGTATTAAAACAGACGCTACTTACAAGAGAATTGATTCTACGATGAATGGTCTTGTGCGGAAGGTGTTGGTTGGGGACTACAATGCAAATGGAGATCAAGTTTTTTATGCTCGTTATAGATTTGCAAATGGTGACTATTACGAAGGAGAATGGATTTGGATTTTTGACAATACATACGGTAGATTTTTCTTAAATGGCATTAGATCAGGTCGAGGAATTTACGTTTGGCCAAATGGTAATCAATACCAAGGTGGTTATTTGCTTGCTAAACGATCTGGGTATGGTGACACTTTCCACGCTAACGGAAAAATTGAAAGCGGAATATGGGAAAGCGATAAACTAGTTACTCGTTGTCAAAATTCATCAGAATGTAATGCAATGAAAGGTGCTTGTACGGCGGTCAATTGTAAGGTTGATTTTGCACGAGCCGATGGTACGTTCATGCAGGCAGTAGAAAAAATTCCGATGAAACCTGTTTGCAGATCCAATGAAGATGGCACTTTAACTGGCATTGATGGCACGATTTGGCAAATATGTTTATATGGGCAATCCTGGAAAAATGGCGAATGTGTCGGCACTCCAAAAAATGTGAGTTGGTACGAAGCTATGGAAGCTGCAAGAGGTAACAATTTTTCAGGCAAGAATGATTGGGTTCTACCTAGCACGGTTTTCCTAAACGGTTCCATTCATCCTCAAAGTTGTAAACATCCAAATATTCCTATGTATGTTAGAGAATATATGCACGGCTACAAAGATTTGGAAGTAAGCGGTCATTACTGGACCTCTGATACGCGTTCGAGAGATGGCGGCGGCGCAGTCCTCGTTACCGATTCGCGTTATGCGGGCGGTTTCAATTCGGTATTTTATGACACATTAAAATCAGCAAGCGATTTCGATAAAGCTTACACCTCCATCTATGCTGTTTTCGTCAGAAATACACCCATGGCTGATAGAGATAAATTTCTAGCAGCTCTGCCATTGGTGAAGTGTGACGCAAAGTGTCTTGCAAGTAGAAAAGCAGCACAAAACGATCGTGACCGTGCCAGCGTGCAGCGCGGAGAAGCATTTAATACGAAAGTGAGAGATATTTTCAGTGGTTCCTCAAGTGGATCCAGCTCTTCAGATTCAAACTCGGGTTCATCGAAGGCTACGGGCGTTGCCTCGATCCGTAGCGAAAGCTACGACAATGTTGGCCGCAAAACCGAAGGTTACTTCGTACGGTGCCGTGGAGGAGACGAAACCCGGGTTTATCGCACGGCTTGGGATAGTAATCGAGCTTGGTATAAACCTGGCGGGATTAATGGCTATTACCTGGCAAGTGGCGAGGCCAGCATCAATGATGTGGCGCAGAGCATCTGTAAGTGAAGATTTTTGGATCATAGAGAGCCGTAGACCGAAGCAAATTTGCCTACGGGGGTGTCCGGAATTTTGTGTAAACGTTTTTTAAATTAAACGTTTGGCATACGGTCGCCGAACATAATAGTAAACCTATTTAACGCGGCTTTCCAGTTGCGTATCGGCATGGTCCTTTTCTGGCTGATGGTGTTGAGCGCCAGATAAAACAATTTGAACACCGCCTCGTCAGTCGGACATGAGCCTCGGATCTTGTTGATTTTACGTAAGAGTGTCAATCAGCATTTTTTCAATCACTCGCTCTCTGGTTCATGCGTGTAGTGCGCAGTTCCAGTCAGCTCAGCGTTAAAAATATCGCCGCAACCGTCCGTTAAGGTCGACGAAGCGGACATACATTCATCGACGGCGAATGACAAGAATTGGCCGTCCATTGAAAAAATGTAAATACCATCAAATGTCAACTTTCGCCCCAAGGCAGTCCTTCAAAATTCTTTTAAGCGGACTTTATAACTCTCAAAAACACCTGAATATTCTTCAGGCGCTTTTTTTCATCGCCAGCCGATTCTCTCACTAGCTGTGTCACTAATTTTTCACTAATCTTGCACTGCTTTCACTTTCAGGGTCAGTTCGAAAGCATGATGTTTATCCGCCATCTACCAGACTTGTTCCGTTCGAAGAACAAAGCCCAATGGCATAAGTCATTTTTTTCAGATTAAAAACGGACAAGCCCACTACGCGACATCCGTTCGCTATGATAAAGGCGCATGGATGTTGCGTAGTGGGCTTGTACTTGATAAGCCTTTTTTAAAGCTTAAATTTGAACCCGCGTACCCAACTCAATCACGCAGTTATTCGGCAATTTAAAGAAGTCTGCAA
>JAZJYB010000123.1:0-2927 GCA_040390685.1 Pseudomonadota bacterium
AGGACGCCTCCAGCCGGAAGCGCTACGATAGATTTCGTGAACGCATTATGTTCCCGATCAGAAATACTAAAGGGCAGGTGATTGGATTTGGTGGACGCATCCTGGATCAGGGTGAGCCAAAGTATTTGAATTCGCCTGAAACTCCGCTGTTTCAAAAAGGTTACGAGTTGTATGGCTTGTTCGAGGCGCGTCAGGCGATTCGTGATGCGGGTTATGTGCTGGTCACTGAGGGATATATGGATGTGGTGGCGCTGGCGCAGATGGGATTTCCTCAGGTCGTGGCAACCCTGGGCACTGCTTGTACGCCTACCCATGTGCAAAAACTCCTGCGACAAACCGACCATGTCATCTTTAGTTTTGATGGCGACAAAGCTGGCCGTCGTGCTGCAAGGCGCGCTTTAGATGCCTGTCTGCCGCACGTCAATGACAATAAGGTGATTAAATTCTTGTTTTTGCCTGTCGAGCACGATCCGGATAGTTATATCAGGGAGCTGGGTGCCGAGGCGTTTGAAGTGCAAGTACAAGATTCCATGCCTTTGTCGCAATTCTTTCTCAAAGAGGTCGTCGGCGATGGTGACCTGAGGTCAGCAGAAGGCCGGGCCAAAGCACAATTTGATGCCAAGCCCCTGTTGCAATTGATGGCGCCATCGAGCCTGCGCTTGCAAATGGTGCGTGGTTTGGCCCAATTGACCCAGACGACTCCAGCCGAAATTGAATCGCTGTTTGAGTTATCGCAGCCAGTTGCGCGTGCCCGAGTCGCGCCGCCGAGAAGTAAACGTAGTGCGCCAGTTGGTTTGGAGCGCCAGGTCATGCGCATTTTGGTGGCGCATCCGTCGCTGTCGGGAATGTTGGATGCGGCCATGCTTGCTGATATAGCGAAATTAGCCCCGGATGGTGCTGAAATGCTAAGTTTTTTGGTCGCTACTGCGCAGAATATGGGAGAGCAGGCAAATTTCGCCGCACTGGCTGAATCCTTGCGCGCCTCCGGTTCTGATTATGATGCCTTGATCGCTGAGATTGCCGAACAAACTGAGACTGATTTTGATGTGGTTAAAGTGGAGTTGGCAGGAGCATTGCGGCAAATCAGTTCACAAGTCTTAAAAGTGGAAAAAAGTCAGTTAGCTGCCGGTGGATTGAAAGAGCCGGAAGATATCGCGCGTTACCGGGAAATAACACTGTTGCAAGACGAACTTCGGCGCCAGGCAGAAGCAGAATCCGCTCGATAGGCGATATTAAATTGACATGTGTTGTAAGTTGCTAATTAATTACTTTTTGTTAGACTTGAATTTTTCAATGTTTGTGTTGTTTTCTGGTCGAGTGCAGGCTGGCGCATGGCGCGCCAGGGGCTAGAGAAAAATTTTGTCGCGTGGTACAATTAAAGGCTTTCGATTCAAGGTCTTAGGTTGTTTCCATTCCTGGCTAGGTCGTTTCTGTTATTGCCAGGGATGTGTTGTTTAGGTGAGCAAATGCTCCTCCGAGTAACCCAAAACACCGGCGAAGAGACTCGGATAGTCTGGTATGAAAACAGATAGTGCGTTGTTCCGCAGATTTCATAGTCTGGCGGCAGGGCATTGTTTTTTTTTGTGTTAGATGATCCGTTTCCCATAACTGGTAGGTGCGATTCAATGGCTAACGCAATGAAAAAACCCGTGAAGAAACCCGCGAAAAAACTGCCATCAGTAGTGGCAAAACCTATGGCAAAGGTGACTCCCTCCAGTCCAGTGACTAAAGCTGCAATAAAGCAGGCAGGGAAACCTATCGCTAAATCTGCAGCAAAGCCGACGCCTCAAAAAGAACCGAGGAGCGCAGTCAAAGTTAAGCCAATAATCGTTAAATCTCCCGTTAAAAAAGAGGTTGCTAAAGACGTTAAAGCGGCTAAAGTGGTAAAGAAGACCGAGCATAAGGCGTCAGCTAGTGCGACTGCAAAGCCTAAGACAAGCAGCGAAGAACAAATAAAACCAGTCGCTAAAGTGATCAGCCAAGAAACAAAAGGCAAGACTGCAAAACCTACGGTAATAAAAGAAGCAAAGGCCACGGAAGCGAAAAATCATGTTTCCGACAAGGCACAAACTGCACCATTGAAAGTTTCTGTGACAACTAACAAAACCGACTCAAAGACAGTAAGTAAGCCCGCCAAGAGTTCAGCGAACACTGAAAAGCCGGTGGAAGTGCAAGAGATTAAGAGCGGCTCTGCGCCAACTGTCAGCCAAACTACCGATGCCGCAGTGTTGGCATCCATTGATACCTCTGGATATATTTTACCTGGCGTAAAAGTACCTGGACGTCGTGGTCGCAAGCCAAAAGAATATCAGCCTGAAAATGAAGAAATGGCTGCGCTGAATGCTGTTGAGCGCGCCGAGATGAAAGCCATCGATAAGGCTAAAGCGAAAGACCGTAAGGCGAAAGAAAAAGCCTTGCTTAAAGATGCTTTTTCCGCTGATCCGGAAGCGACTGCAGAAGAGCTGGAACGTCGCCGCCAGAAATTAAAAACCCTGATTAAACTAGGTAAAGATCGTGGCTATCTGACGTTTGCAGAGATTAACGATCACTTGCCCGAAAACGTAGTTGATCCTGAAGCAATCGAAGGCATCATCGGTACCTTCAATGATATGGGTGTGGCTGTCTACGAGCAGGCACCTGATGCTGAGGCATTGCTTTTGTCCGATAACGTCGTTACGGTTACCAGTGATGATGATGAAGTTGAAGCAGCTGCTGAAGCTGCCTTGTCGACCGTAGATTCTGATTTTGGTCGCACCACTGACCCTGTCCGCATGTACATGCGCGAAATGGGAACAGTAGAGTTGCTGACGCGCGAAGGTGAAATCGTCATCGCGAAAAAAATCGAAGAAGGCCTGAAGGACATGATACAGGCGATCTCGGCCTGCCCCGTGACGATCGCCGAGATCATTTCGGCGGCCATCCGCATC
>JAZJYB010000123.1:2937-3654 GCA_040390685.1 Pseudomonadota bacterium
GGCAGATCGTATCGCCAATGATGAAATCAAAGTTGATGATATCGTCGATGGTCTGGTGAATCTGAATGCGGTTGAAGAAGAAGAAAAGCCTGCTCCAGTCGTCGTTGTTGAAGAAGAAGACGAAGACGAAGACGACGAAGAAGAAGACGAAGAAGATGAAGAAGATGCGGCCGCAGTCGCTGCCGGAATTTCGGCAGAACAATTAGAGCAGCTGAAGCGCGACGCACTGGCGAAATTTGAAATCATCTCGACCAATTTCGATAAAATGCGCAAGTCTTTCGAGAAGGAAGGCTACAACTCCAAGTCCTACATCAAGGCGCAAGAAGCTATCTCTAACGAATTGCTTGGCATCCGTTTTACTGCCAAAGTGGTCGAAAAACTCTGCGACACTTTACGCGGTCAGGTCGATGAAGTTCGCCATGTAGAAAAACAAATTCTCGATGTCGTCGTGAATCGTTGCAATATGCCGCGAGCGCATTTCATCAAGGTTTTCCCAGGCAACGAAATTAACCTTGCGTGGGTCGAAGGCGAAGTCAATGCCGGCCATTCGTACAGCGCAATCTTGGGCCGCAACATCCCAGCGGTACAGCAGCTACAACAAAAATTAATTGATTTGCAGGCGCGCGTTGTCTTGCCTTTGCCAGATCTGCGCGGCATCAATAAAAAGATGTCCGCCGGTGAAATGAAGGCACGCAAAGCCAAGCGAGAAATGACAGA
>JAZJYB010000124.1:0-3351 GCA_040390685.1 Pseudomonadota bacterium
AAAGCAGCGGTTGAGCGAGCCTGTGAGATCGCGAAAGCCAAAGGGGCGAAGCGCGCCCTGATCTTGCCTGTTTCCGCACCGTTTCACTCTTCTTTGCTAAGACCTGCGTCAATAAAACTGAGTGTTTATCTGGAGAATTTGATTTTCTCAGCGCCCACGATTGCCTTGATTAATAACGTTGATGTCGCGATAGTGAGCGAGGCGTCAGCAATCAAACATGCGCTAGTACGGCAGGCCGCCAGCCCGGTACGCTGGGTCGAAACAATCCAGAAAATGGCCTCGTCTGGTGTCACGCATGTCATCGAATGTGGTCCGGGTAAGGTGTTGGCTGGCTTGACCAAGAGAATTAACGGAGATCTGGTTGGTGATGCTTTTTTCGATCAAGCCTCACTTGAAAAAGTAATGGAAATTTTAAAATAATACGATTGGTGACACGCAAAATGACACAGCAATTAGCAAATCAATTAT
Source organism: Pseudomonadota bacterium (assembly GCA_040390685.1). Lineage (GTDB taxonomy): Bacteria > Pseudomonadota > Gammaproteobacteria > Burkholderiales > Burkholderiaceae_D > Undibacterium. Next base: position 469 of record JAZJYB010000124.1, read on the forward strand.
CAAATCAAGTCGCACTAGTAACTGGGGCTTCGCGCGGTATAGGCAAGGCCATCGCAATAGGTTTGGCGCGAGCCGGTGCACGCGTCATCGGGACTGCTACAACTGAGGCTGGCGCAGAGGCTATTTCTGCTTATTTGAACGAAGTTAGCCCAAATGCCGGTAAAGGTGTCGCTTTCAATGTAACTGATGTTGCCCGTTGTGGCACTTTGGTAGATGAAATACAAAAAGAATTCGGTAGCTTGTCTATCCTCGTGAATAATGCAGGCATTACGCAAGATCAACTCGCTATGCGCATGAAGGACGAAGAGTGGGATAGTGTTATCGCTACCAATTTGAGTGCGGTGGGTCGCCTTTCCCGTGCGGTCTTGCGTGGCATGATGAAGGCCAAGCATGGGCGTATCATCAACATTACGTCAGTGGTTGGATCATCTGGTAATCCAGGTCAAATGAATTACGCCGCTGCAAAAGCTGGTGTGGCTGGCATGAGTCGGGCGCTGGCAAGAGAGATAGGAAGCCGTAATATTACTGTCAACTGCGTCGCGCCTGGTTTTATCGATACCGATATGACTAAAGCACTAACGGATGAACAAAGAGCGGCTATCTTGCAACAGATTCCCATGGCAAAATTAGGCCAGCCTGAAGACATTGCAGCTGCAACAGTTTTTCTTGCTTCACCAGAAGCAGGGTATATTACGGGAACTACATTGCATGTAAATGGCGGCATGTATTTGTGCTAATTTATTTTAAAGAGTATTTGTCATAAAAATGGCCGAAATTAGCCGGAAATAGACATGATGAATGCAAATTTGCTTTTTTTGCGCGCAAACCTGCTAAAATGCGCGCACTTTCTGTAACCACCACTGGAGACACATATGTCCGATATCGAACAACGCGTTAGGAAAATCGTCGCTGAGCAACTGGGAGTCGCTGATGCTGACATCAAGATTGAATCATCTTTTGTAGATGATCTTGGTGCAGACTCACTTGACACAGTAGAACTCGTGATGGCACTCGAAGATGAATTCGAAATGGAAATTCCTGACGAACAAGCTGAGAAAATCACGACTGTGAAGCAGGCGATAGACTACGCTACAGCACACGTCAAAGCCTAATTCAGGCAATATCGTTTTTAAATCCAGGAGAAGCGCTTGAGCCTTACGCTTAAACGTCGTGTAGTAGTCACTGGGCTTGGTTGTGTGACCCCAATCGGCAATAATGTTGCCGATACTTGGGGGGCGATCACGGCAGGTAAGTCTGGTATTGCAGCGATTACGAAATTTGATGCCACTCCCTTCACTACGCATTTTGCTGGTGAAGTCAAGGGTTTCAATATTGAGGATTACCTCCCCGCCAAAGAAGCTCGCAATATGGATACATTTATCCATTTTGGGATTGCTGCGGGGTGCCAGGCCTTTCAAGATAGCGGTTTGGAAGTGACAGAAGAAAACGCTGAACGAATTGGCGTTATCGTTGGTTCTGGCATGGGCGGCTTGCCATTGATCGAGGACAACAAAGATAGTCTGATCGCGCGCGGTCCGCGCCGTATCAGCCCATTCTTTGTACCTGCCTCGATCATCAACATGATTTCTGGTAATTTGTCGATCAAATTTGGTCTGAAAGGACCAAATCTGGCGATAGTCACAGCCTGCTCTACTGGTTTGCATTGCATAGGCTCTGCTGCCAGAATGATCGAATATGGCGATGCTGATGTCATGATTGCTGGTGGATCGGAATCGACCATCTCACCATTAGGCTTAGGTGGTTTTGCTTCTGCTCGTGCACTATCAACTCGTAATGATGATCCCGCTACTGCATCTCGTCCTTGGGATAAAGATAGAGACGGATTTGTCATCGGTGAAGGCGCTGGTGTCATGGTGCTGGAAGAGTACGAACATGCGAAAGCACGTGGCGCTAAAATTTATGCCGAAGTACTTGGCTTTGGTATGAGTGGCGATGCTTATCATATTACGACTCCGACTATAGATGGGCCACGCCGCAGTATGGTAAATGCCTTGAAAAATGCTGGTCTTAATCCCGATCAAATTAATTTTCTCAATGCACATGGCACGTCCACGTCCTTGGGCGATAAAAATGAAACCGATGCGATTAAGGCAGCCTTCGGTGATTACGCTTATAAGTTGACGGTTAATTCGACCAAGTCGATGACCGGTCATCTATTGGGCGGCGCCGGTGGGCTCGAGTCCGTATTGACTGTCCTCGCACTAAAAAATCAGGTTTCTCCGCCAACTATTAACATCTTTAATCAAGATCCAGAATGTGATCTCGATTATTGTGCGAATACGGCAAGAGATATGACGATTAATTTTGCGATGAAAAACAACTTTGGTTTTGGTGGAACAAACGGCACACTGATCTTTGGCAAAGTTTAATTAAGTTTTACCTGACCCGGTAATTTGGTCAATCTGTTGGCACTTCATTTTGGATTGAAATGAAGTGCCGCTTTTTTTGGCGCCGATATGTCAATTGCAGTCTCAGTTACTATTCCGCCTTCGCGCATCCTTGCGGGCATGTTAGTTTTCATGTTTGGATTAGCGAATATCGCCATTGGATATGCCGGATTCTGCACTGATCTCAATAAAATAACTATATCGGCAATGCTTTTTTTAAGCAGTTTGCTGAGTTTGACAATGTTTCTTCAGTATTATCGAAGGCAGCGTTCAGTTCGATTAGATATTTCCGAATCCGGAAATATGATTTTCAGAATCTTGGAGACTAACTCTTCGTACTTCGATTCTCTGAATGTTAGATTGTCGGAAAGAAGTACCTTATGGCCACACTTGATGTTGCTGTCACTTTGCTCTGATGATGGTCAAAATATTGTGTTGCCTATTCTGCGAGATAGCGTTGATGCCGAAACCTATA
>JAZJYB010000124.1:3361-12236 GCA_040390685.1 Pseudomonadota bacterium
GGTAATGATTCCGTTTAGCTTTTCCTCGAATAGCTTTTCTAGACGTTCAGCTTCTTCCCCTAGGGCCTCTGCAACGACAGTAGCCCAACGCCAGCGCGAATTGGATATGCTCTGATGACCGTCAAGATATTGTGCTGCCCATATTGCGAGATAGCGTCGATGCCTCAACCTATAGAAAACTCTCAGTTGCGTTAAATTGGATAGCTATGCATGCGTCAAGCAGAACGATATTTGGCGCAGATGTATCTTCAGGGAACTTTTAAGAAGTAAATCGACTCTACCCAATACTTCGCGTGTGTTGCAATAGCGGTCGATAAGATAAATATGAAAGAGTGAGTGACGACAGAACGCGAAATTGATCAACTGCTTGTTGAACGTGTACAGCGTGGTGATAAAAAGGCATTCGAGCTTCTGGTTTCCAAATATCAACGGAAATTATTTAGGCTCGTGTCTAGACTCGTCCATGATCATGCTGAAGCGGAAGATGTTGTTCAAGAAGCGTTTATCAAAGCTTACCGTGCAATGGCCAATTTCCGTGGGGATTCAGCGTTTTATACCTGGTTGTACCGCATAGGAATCAATACGGCCAAGAATTATCTTGTGACCCAAGGGCGCCGTGCGCCGACATCTACAGATGCCGACATCGAAGAAGCTGAAACTTTTGTTGATGCAGATGGACTAAGAGATATCAACACTCCGGAATCACTACTTGCGACCAAGCAAATTGCCGCGACCGTCAATTCTGCCATGGCAGCTTTGCCGGAAGAGTTACGAAACGCGATTACTTTGCGCGAAATTGAAGGCTTGAGTTACGACGAGATTGCAGAAATGATGATGTGCCCGATAGGCACTGTGCGAAGTCGCATTTTTAGGGCACGTGAAGCGATCGCCGAAAAATTACGCCCCTTAATTGGTACAAGTATTGAGCAACGATGGTGAGTACGATGAGTACGAGGAGTAAAGAATTAAGCAACATCTCTTTGCCAATATTTAAGATTAATACTATTAGAAATTTGCACTACTTATTTTGGAATAAAACATGAAAACAGACGACACTCAATTCGATAATATTTCAGCCATGGTTGATGGCGAATTATCTAATGCCCAATGGGCGTCGGCTTTGGCGCGACTCGGCGAGGCGAATAATCATGATGGAAAAAAGACCTGGGAAATTTACCATCAGATTGGCGATGTTTTACGCTCTGATGACCTGGCCGTAACGCTTAGCTCCGGGTTCTCATCTCGGTTTTCTGCTTTGCTCGATGCAGAACCGGTGGTGCTTGCTCCTAAATTTGATGCTGTGAGTGAACCCGTAGTGGCATCTAACGTGCTCATGCTCAAACAACCTCGTCTTGCCCGCTATGTGGCGATGACCAGTATGGCAGCTGCGGCGGCGGTGGCATTTTTTATGGCACCGCAAATTATTCCACTTTTGGGTACGCAGTCAAATTCAGGCATGGTGATCTCAAAAGCTGAACCTTCCAACAAAATTCAAGCGGATGGAATACAACTGGCATCAAATTCCAACGTCACTGAGCTGCCGTCTAAGCCAAGTGAGCAAATAGAAATGTTGCGAGATCCACGCCTTGATAGCTATCTCATGGCACATCAAAAATTTTCCCCTTCGATAGGAAATGGTACGCAGTTTGTCACGCGGGCCAATGCGGTATCGGCAACGCCTGCAGCTTCTGAGAAATAATTGGCTATGTTGTTGCGACAAATAAAATTCATTTTGACTGCACTGGCTTTGTTTTGCCTTTCTCCGCTTATTTATGGGCAGAATACTGAAATACAGGAGATTCAAAACACCTTACGCAGAGTCCAATCTGCTGCACAAAAACTGAATTATTCAGGCACTTTCGTTTATCAACAGTCCAATCAAATTCGCACATCACGAATTATGCATGGGGTAGACAATCAAGGAGAAATTGAGAAATTAGAAATTCTCGATGGAAAACCGCGGGAATACATCCGGCGCAATGATGAAGTCTCATGTTATTTACCCGAGGCCAAAACAATACAAGTTGAAAAAAGTGTTACCCAAGAAGTATTTCCCGCACTGTTAAGCAATAACTTTCTATCGCTTCCCGATTACTACGTAGTTAAAAAAGCTGAATTTAGTCGCGTTGCCGGTAACGAATGCCAGATCCTAAGTTTTGAGCCAAAAGACAGTTTGCGCTACGGCTATCGCCTATGTATGGATAAAACGTCGGGCTTATTATTGCGCGCACAAACCGTTAATAATAAAAGTGAAGTGATAGAGCAAATCGCCTTCACTCAAATCTCTATTGGTGACATCGATAAATCGCGGATTAAATCCAGCTTTCCAAACGTGTCGCAATGGCATGTTGAAAATCTAACGGTACAGGCCAATGTCATTTCTGGCTGGTCAGTGAAATTGCCGCCGCCTGGTTTCAAAAAAACCCGTGAAATGAAAAGATTGATCCCCATATCGCCTTCAGCGAATGATGCAGCCTCTAATTCAGCCAAGGCGAACGAGGTTATTCAGATTATTTTCTCGGATGGCCTGTCTGCCATCTCAGTCTTCATTGAGCCTGATACTGCCAGCCGCACTGAAGGCAGCTTGCAGCAAGGCGCAATGACGCTGATGGGGCGCCGTCGGGGTGAGTTTTGGTTGACTGTGGTAGGCGAAGTGCCATTTGCTGCGATTAAACAAGTAATGAACTCGATTGAATTTAAACCCAAATGATGAGGACACGATGAAAACATCCAAAATTTTTTCATTTAAAAAAAATGTTTCCACTTTGCTTTCAACTTTATTATTCAGTACCAGTATAGGATTGGTAGGAGCAACGCTAGTCAGTGCGACTCCGCTAGCAGAAGCTGCCCAGGTAGCAGGACTGCCGGATTTTACCGAGCTTGTCGAAAAATCTGGACCAGCGGTAGTCAATATTCGCACCACTGAAAAAATAGCGACAGGCCAGAATATTCCAGGCATGGATGATGAACAAATGCAGGAGTTCTTCCGTCGTTTCTTCGGCGCGCCAGTCCCTAAGCAAATGCCGTCACCTAAGAATCGTAGACAAGCGCCCCAGCAACCACAAGAGGAAGAAGTGCAGCGCGGTGTGGGTTCAGGCTTTATCATTTCTCAAGATGGCGTTGTCCTGACAAATGCACACGTGGTTGACGGTGCATCGGAAGTCTATGTAAAACTAACCGATAAACGCGAATTCAAAGCCAAGGTGATTGGCACCGATAAGCGTACCGATGTTGCGGTGTTGAAAATCGATGGCGGAAAATTACCGCGCGTGACCATCGGTGATTCAGACAAAATCAAGGCGGGTGAATGGGTCATTGCGATCGGCTCTCCTTTTGATCTTGAAAATACCGTTACGGCGGGTATTATTTCCGCCAAAGCACGAGAGACAGGTGATTTCCTCCCGTTGATTCAGACCGACGTGGCGGTTAATCCTGGCAATTCCGGCGGGCCTCTAATCAATATGCGCGGTGAAGTGATAGGAATTAATTCGCAAATTTATAGCCGCTCTGGCGGTTATATGGGCATCTCCTTTGCCATTCCTATCGATGAGGCGATGCGCGTGGTCGAACAGCTAAAATCCTCGGGCAAGGTCACGCGGGGTCGTATCGGCGTGAAAATTGATCAGCTCTCCAAAGAAGTGGCTGAATCGATCGGCTTGCCTAAGGCGCAAGGCGCGCTGGTGAGTATGGTGGAAACCGGTGGCCCGGCAGAAAAAGCCGGTATTCAAGATGGTGACGTGATCTTGAAATTTAATGGAGTAGCCGTTGAAAGATCGAGTGACTTGCCACGTATCGTCGGGGCAACCAAACCCGGCAGCAAAGCTAGCGTTTCCGTCTGGAGAAAAGGCGGTGCACGTGAGCTAAGCGTTATAGTTGCCGAGCTTGAGTCAGATAAAGCCGGGCAAAAATCAGACAAGAAAAGTAAGAAGGAACAAGCAAGTAATGCGCTAGGTATTTACGTTTCCGATTTAACTGATGCACAGAAAAAAGAAGTACCTGGCGGTGGCGTCGTGATTGAGAACGTCGAAGGCCCAGCTGCGCAAGTTGGCTTACGTCCTGGCGACATTATTCTCAGTATGAACAACGTAGATGTAAAAGACGCCAAACAATTTATCGCGATGTTGGGCAAGATTGATACCAAGAAACCAGTCGTCGTATTGGTACGTCGTGGTGATACTTCTCAATTTGTTCTGATACGTCCGGCTTCTTAGTTCTGTTCCGCAATAAATAATAGAGCATCAATTGAAGCTGCCAGCGTAAAATGCTGGCAGCTTATTTTTTGGTTATAAACCTTTTAAGATGACACAATTTTCTCTGTATTCACGTAGCTACTGTCACCTTTGTGATGACATGCTAGAGCAATTGCGCGCACACTTGGAATCCGATCAGGATTTAAAGGCGAAAAATTTAGACTGTAAAATTAATGTGATCGACGTCGATGCAGATGATGGATTAATTGCGCTGTATGATGAATTAGTGCCAGTGCTTACGGCTAAAAAACCTGGTGGACAAGAAGTTCAAATTTGTCATTATTTCTTGGATGTCAACAAGTTGAAAGAATTTCTGAATGCGTAAAACTAAGGCAAGCTCAACTGTTCCACTGGCTGAAGAGTTCTCACTATTTGACTATGAGGGGGAATTGATTTGTGGCGTCGATGAGGCGGGGCGCGGGCCTTTGGCTGGACCGGTGATGGCAGCCGCTGTGATACTCGATTCTGCCCATCCAATCGCTGGGCTGCGCGATTCCAAGAAACTCTCAGAAGCCAGGCGGGACTTGCTCGCCATAGAAATTAAAAAATACGCATTGTCGTGGGCGGTGGCCGAGTGTTCGGAACAAGAAATCGATGAACTGAATATTTTGCAAGCGACCATGCTGGCGATGCGCCGCGCGGTTGAAGGCTTGTCGGTCACGCCTAGCCTGGCATTAATCGACGGCAATCGTTGTCCCGTGATGAAGGTGCGATCTGAAGCAATTGTCAAAGGCGATGATAAAGTGCAGGCAATCTCAGCCGCCTCCATTTTAGCGAAAACTGCGCGTGACCAGCGTTTGCAAGAATTGCACTTGGCCTATCCGCAATATGCACTAGATCAGCACAAAGGCTATCCTACTGCTCTGCATATGGCACGTTTGCAAGAGCATGGTGTCTCGCCCATCCATAGAAAATCTTATGCGCCAGTGAAGGCCTTGCTCACATCATGAAAGCCATTACCTCACGCGACAATCCGCTGTATAAAGAACTTAAAAACCTGGCAAGCAGCTCGCAAGTGCGTCGCAAGACTGGGCGAACTTTGCTTGATGGAATACACTTATGCCAAGCTTACTGGCAGCATTTAGGTGCACCGCAATTATGTGTAGTGTCTGAATCAAGCCGCACGCATCATGAAGTCGAATTAATTGTGGCGCAATGCCTGGCCAAGACGACTCAAACCATTTGCCTGCCAGACGCCTTATATCAAGCGCTAAGCCAGGTGGAGCATGGGGTTGGCCTGATGTTTATTATCGCTACCCCGAATCCGGAATTTCCTTTGAAACTGAAAGATTCTTCTGTCGTGTTGGATAACCTGCAAGATCCGGGCAATCTCGGCTCTATCTTGCGTAGTGCCGCTGCCGCTGGAATCAAAAACGTTTTTTGTAGTATGGGTACAGCATTCGCTTGGTCGCCCAAAGTCATGCGTGCTGGTATGGGAGCACATTTTCTCTTGAACATTTTTGAAAACGTCGATCTGCATAGCCTTTTACAGAATACACAGATACCGATACTGGCGACTAGCTCCCATGCCGAACAAACCATCTATCAAGTAAAGTTAAATCAACCAGTGGTCTGGTTATTCGGGCATGAAGGGCAGGGCGTCGCGGAGGATTTGATGGCGCTGGCCAAACACACTGTCACAATTCCGCAAAGGCCAGAAATCGAATCGCTTAACGTTGCAGCAAGTGCAGCGATTTGCTTTTTTGAACAGGTCAGGCAAAGTCTTTAATCTATCAATGCCGGTTTGATCCGGCATGGATAATTAATAAGCAAGAACGTTAATAAACCCGGACATCGGATTTAATCTCTTGCAATATCGTTGTCGCTATTTCTTCGATTGATTTAGCGGTTGAAGACAACCAGCGTATTCCCTCACGCTTCATCATCGCTTCCGCTTCATTCACTTCATAACGGCAGTTTTCCAGTGACGCATATTTACTGCCTGGACGGCGCTCGTTACGAATCTCCGAAAGCCGTTCTGGAGCAATACTCAAACCAAAAATCTTCCCTTTAAATTCCGGTAGAGCGGATGGAAGTTTGCCACGCTCGAAATCGTCGGGAATCAAGGGGTAATTGGCTGCCTTGATGCCATATTGCATTGCCAGATACAATGTGGTCGGAGTCTTTCCTGAACGAGAAACACCGACCAAAATAACATCCGCAGTGGATAAATTTTTATTTGATTGGCCATCGTCATGTGCCAAAGAGTAATTGATCGCTTCGATGCGGTTTTTATACTCTTCGGTATCGGCAATATTGTGGCTGCGGCCAACGCTATGCGTTGATTTAATTCCCAATTCTTGCTCTAGTGGTGCGACGAAAGTTTGAATCAAATCCATATGCAAACCCTTGGATTTAAACACAACATCTGCAAGTTCAGCCTGTACCAAGGTAGAAAAAACAATCGGCCGGTTACCCTCAACATCAAAGGCATCGTTGATCTTGCGTACCGCATCGTAAGCTTTTTCTATGGTATCGATAAAAGGTAAACGAATCTGTTTAAATTTGAGATCAAACTGGGTCAATACTGAATGTCCAAAGGTCTCGGCAGTGATGCCTGTGCCATCAGAAACAAAGAAAACTGTACGATTGGCGGAAGGACGTATTGCTGTTTTGCTGTCTGACATGAGAATTTTGTTTCGCTTAAGGGGCTTACAGATAAAAAATGTTATTCGGACATCATAAAAAGACGGAGAATTCTAAAGTTGCGTGGATAATTTTACCTGTTCACAAGGTAAAATGACGCAACAGCAGCATAGTAGTGTCTGGCACTAAGAATAGCAAAAAAACGCCATGGACGAAGAAGCATTTTAAAACTGTACAGATTTCTTACCATCAAAAGAGGTTGTTATGTCCAACGCAGCAAATACTGAGTCAACTTACGTTGCTCTATTTGAGCATTTACGCATGACGGATGTTGAATCCGTCGGCGGAAAAAATGCATCATTAGGCGAAATGATTAGTCAGCTGGCAACAGCTGGCGTGCGGGTGCCAGGTGGCTTCGCCACTACGGCACAAGCTTTCCGGGATTTTTTATCCTACAGTGAACACGGCGGTATCGCATTGGCGCAACGCATTGCTGATCGATTGGAAACGCTGGATATCGAAGACGTCAGGGAATTGGCGAAAGCCGGTGCCGAGATCCGTCAATGGATCATCGATACGCCTTTCCAGCCGCGTCTGCAAAAAGAAATCGAAGAGTTCTACAATAAACTGGTTGCCGATTCGACCGCTGAAATGTCTTTTGCGGTGCGCTCTTCCGCCACTGCAGAAGATTTGCCAGATGCGTCGTTCGCTGGCCAACAAGAGACTTTCCTGAACGTGGTCGGTATCGACAACGTGCTAGAGGCGATGAAGCATGTCTTTGCATCGCTGTATAACGACCGGGCGATTTCTTACCGTGTTCACAAAGGCTTTACTCACGCGGAAGTGGCTTTGTCAGCTGGTGTGCAACGTATGGTGCGCTCCGATCTGGGTGCGGCGGGTGTGATGTTCACGATAGATACGGAATCCGGTTTTAAGGATGTAGTTTTCATTACCTCAAGTTATGGTCTGGGTGAAACAGTAGTGCAGGGTGCGGTTAATCCTGATGAATTTTACGTTCACAAACCGATGCTGGAACTCGGCAAGCTGCCGGTGATACGGCGCAATATTGGTTCCAAGTTAATCAAGATGGAATTTACTGGCGAAGCCAAAGCCGGCCGTTCAGTAAAAACAGTCGATGTACCAATCGAATTGCGCAACCGCTATTCATTAAATGACACTGAAGTCGTCGAACTCGCCAAGTACGCCGTGATTATCGAGAAACACTATGGCCGTCCCATGGATATCGAATGGGGCAAGGATGGTCGTGACGGTAAGCTGTATATTTTACAAGCACGCCCTGAGACAGTGAAGTCGCAACAAAAATCCACTGACGCCCAGCTGCGTTTCAAACTCAAAGGTACCAGCAACGTATTGGCTTCCGGTCGCGCGATCGGGCAGAAAATTGGTGCCGGCCGCGTCCGCGTGATTCATGATCCATCCGAAATGGAACGTGTGCAACCTGGCGACATTCTGGTGGCCGACATGACAGACCCGAATTGGGAACCGGTCATGAAGCGCGCTGCCGCGATCGTCACCAATCGTGGTGGCCGTACCTGCCATGCAGCGATCATCGCACGTGAATTAGGCGTACCAGCCGTGGTAGGCTGCGGTGACGCGACTGAGGCGCTGAAAGATGGCATGCTGGTCACGGTATCTTGCGCTGAAGGTGATGAAGGCAAGATCTACGATGGTTTGCTGGAAACCGAAGTCACAGAAGAAATGCGCGGCGAATTGCCTAAGCTGCCCTTGAAGATCATGCTGAACGTCGGCAATCCACAACTGGCATTTGATTTCCAGGCGGTACCGAATGAAGGTGTGGGCCTGGCGCGTCTGGAATTCATCATCAATAACAATATTGGTGTCCACCCTAAAGCGATTTTGGAATATCCGAACATCGATCCTGATTTGAAAAAAGCAGTTGAATCAGTGGCGCGTGGACATGCATCGCCTAAGGCATTTTACGTCGATAAATTGGCTGAAGGCGTCGCGACAATTGCGGCAGCTTTCTGGCCGAAAAAAGTCATTGTGCGTTTGTCTGA
>JAZJYB010000125.1:0-9552 GCA_040390685.1 Pseudomonadota bacterium
TCAGATTGGGACCGCAAGCGCACTGACGCAGTTGCAGGCGCTGGACACGGGCGGCGTCTACGATTACAACCACGTTTATACCGGAAGCGGCGCTATCACCGCAGCTGATTCCGACGCCGTAACTGCGGGAGCATCCGATAAGCCCAAGCACATGATGGATACGCCTGACAGTGCGGCAGCCGTGCAGGTAGGGTTGATTGACGGCGGACTAGATACCAGGCACATTGTGTTTCGCAACGCGACTGTGCATCGCTGGGGGTGTGACAATAAGCCGGCGCCCAGTGCGCATGGCACAGCGGTTGCCTCGCTGATGGTGGGCAAGGCCGGGCACTTCCGGGGCGTTGTGCCCGGTGCCAGCTTGTATGCAGCCGATGTCTATTGCAACACAAATACCGGCGGGGCGGTCGACAATATCGTGGGTGCTCTGGCATGGTTTGCCAAAGAAAGAATTGCTGTCGTCAACATCAGTTTGGTTGGGCCGCCAAATCAAATGCTGGAGCGCGGAGTCAGGGCGATGCTGTCACACGGACATATGCTGGTCGCCGCGGTTGGCAACGATGGCCCGGCAGCGCCCCCCTTATACCCTGCAAGCTATCCGGGCGTGATTGGTGTCAGTGCCGTCGACGTGCAAGGACGAGTGCTGCCAGAGGCTGCGCGCGGATCGCAGGTGATGTTCGCCGCGCCGGGCAACGGCATCGTCGCCGCCGCAATTGGAGACCCTCCTTATCGTGTCGTGCGCGGCACTTCTTTTGCTTCTCCGCTTGTCGCCGCAATGCTGGCGACATATATCTCTCAGCCGAATCCCGTTGCCGCAAGGCTTGCGCTGGCTCAACTTGCCAGGCAAGCAGTTCCACCCGACGCTGACCGTATCACGAAAGAAGTTGGCTACGGGGTGCTTGGCGAGGCATTTGTTGTCAAGCCTGAGCAAATGCGCTAGGGCGCTATGGCAATTCGCACACATTTGCGCAAGTGCATCTGATTTGTATTGATGAAATGAATCCCAGTGCGGTCAATGCGTATACCAGAGGTAGGGGCGAGTCAATTACGTCTACCGGCCCTCTGCTCGCGCAAATTCAAGATTTTTGAGAAATTTTTTGACTTGTATGGATTAAATTCGATTGCCGCATCGTTTTCCTTGTAACTGCAGCGGATGGTCCGTTGCTTTCTTTAGGAGAATAATCATGAAATCAATTCAATTCGTCAAGATTGCAGCATTGCTCGGCTCAGTAGCCGTGGGGATATCGGCGCAGGCTGTTGGCTTGGGCGGGATCGTTGGCGGCGGAGGTGGCGTCAGCGGTTCATTGGGCGGCCGGACTTCTTTCCCGTTGTCTTCTGTCGCGCCCTCCAGTCGCGAAAATCTCAATGCCAATACACGAGACCTTGCAAAATCGGCTGCCAGCTCCGATGGTGCCGCTGCAGGCACGATGCGTAATCCGGATGTGGCTAACGTCAACAATAATAGCGGAGGTAACGTAAACCCTGACTTGAAGACCTCAACAGCCAAGGCATCAAACTCAGGGCAAGCTAATACGGCCGCTGCAGTTGGCGTTAACGACGGCATTTCCGGTGGCACCGCTCAATCCACGACTGGGATAGTACGGGGTGTGCAGGATGTTGGCCAAACCATGAAAGGCGGAGCTACAGCGCAAGCAGCGAGCACACGTACCTATGCAAGCGACACAGTCAGCAACACACGCAACGCTACCAGCGCAGCGTCACACACCGGCATCCGCAACGCTAAAGATGTGGCAGGCGATATACGCGCCCCACAGCTAAACAGTTCCGCCAGCGCGAATGGATCTGCATCAGTGTCAGGGAGCGGTTCGGCAGATGCCACGTACAAGAATTAATATTCAATTTCGGCTCTGGTGGCGAAGGCATTTTGTCTAGCCGCCAGGGATTTGGGGTCAAGCTTGTACAATGAACGTTGTTTGTGCGATGCCGTCTAATTTTCTTAAGCCATGTGGCTCAGTTAAGATTATGGACAACAAATGAAGCACAACTTCATGCGCTAACCGTGGATTCGCTGCCAAAAGATGCCGGAGCGGCCCGTAAGCAACGCTGACGATACGGTTTGGTCTGACAGCTCATAGGCCGCTGACAATGCTTCTTTCAAAAGGGGCTCGCATTCACCAGAACCAGATTTCGCTTCTGCCACACATGCCAACGCCTGGCAACGATACCAGAGGTGTCGAATATCCCTAGCGATACTTAGAGCAAGAAAAAGATTTCCCCCGAGTGCGTTTTCTGAATCACGCCTCCCTTTGACGTCTTGAGCCTTTATACTGTCGATCCAGTCTTCAATTTTCCAATTTAATTTGTAGAGTTTCCGTTATTCGAGCCGGTGCCGCTGAGCGTCCGGCTCTGACCGAGTGTCGGCTTTGGCATTGCAGGAAATTTTATTCGACCTCTAATGTATAAGTAACTGCTTGGAGCATGTTCGGAAGGGCCCCGCCGAAATTCAAGACATGTTTTCCAGGGCTCTGCGGCGGCAGCATAACGTAGTATCCATTTGCCGCAGAAGGAAAAATTCTATATTTCTCAGGTGTTTTTGCGCCCATATCGAAGCATCGCTTTGTAGCCTGCCGATGCGTATCGAGATTGTCGACACGGTGACCGTCGATTTCGAGAATTAACATTGCTGGATTATCAGTCAGTGATTTGGCGTAACCTTTGACCGAGTCGCAAGTACAATCGCAGTCCTTTTCAGCGCTGGGCATCGAAACGTAATTAATCAATGGAAAGAACAAATATTTATTGCGAGGGACTCTACATGTTCTGCTTGTTCTTTTTGTGCCATAGGTGCCGGCCAAAAACCACACTGGCCCACTTTGCTTCAATTGGCATCTTTCCCCGCTTGTATCGGCTATCCCTGTTTCAACTGACCGCTTGTGGCTGCGGATTCATCCGGTCATCGCACCTCAGCCACTTGGAATTTGCTTTTTACGGTTCACAATTTTCTTTATTATTTCAAACATCACCATGCAGAAAAATAAATAGGCGAACGAGGAAACGACAGGGGTCGGTAATACGTTCTGAAGCACTCTATCGAAGAGAGCATAGGCTCCTGAAAATGCCCAGGCACATGCCATCACCCAATGCCTTCTCCAAGCGTAAATACTCACACACATAACGGAACCGAGAAGGCTCATCAGCGTAGCGATTTGCATTTGATTTGCGTAACCTTATGTTTCTGTCGACCGAACAAAGATTACCTAGTAGATGTTGTTTTGTCAATTTTATTGACGGCAGATCGACAGCCCGTTGCTGGCCGGCTGACGACCTACGCCTACTCTATGAAGCTGCGGTTCGCGCTTCAAAATCCTTCACATACTCTTCGAGTAAAAAAGCCGTGCCGGCAATATCTACTGCACCGGAAACTCTATTAACTAATATTGGAACGTTTCCGGCCAACGCTGCCAGGCTATTTCCTGTTTTCACGTATTCCTCCGTTTGATAGAAGAAGGCGCCGTATTGCCCTGCGCCACCACTTGCTCCAGCATCACCAAGTCCGGTTCACTGTGAACAGCAATTTGAGTTAGGCGCTGCTCGGCTAAGGCCCTACATTCCGCAATGCTTAGCATTAATTCCCTCTGCAAAACTTAACACTTATGTGTGGATGTCGGCTTCTGGCCCAGGCTGTGTAAAAACGCTGAAAAATTCGACGCGAAAAAAAATAGACCGCTTAGAACGCCCGCTACGCGGTTTTCTCGATCCAGGGATCGGTAACCCCACCCATGAAAATTTTGTGTTTTTGCGTTTTTACACAGCCTCGGCCGACTGCGGCCCGCAGTAATTTAGTAATTCAAGTCAGTAGCTGGATTTGAGGTAATCCAGCCGCTCGCGTGTCAACGTGTTCACGCACCGAGCGAAGCCGGATGAGTTCATGCCACCCATCAGCTGTTGCTGAACCTGACATGCCTTATCCCTGTATTTCTTCCACGCCACCTGTGAATCGATAAGGTTCTTTGCATCCTGTTTTGACGGAGCTAACGCTGCAACCATTTTTAGGGATTGGTTGATTTCTTTTTCCAGCTCCTCGGCTTGCTTTAGATTCACGCAAGTATCAAAAAATGAATTGGTATCCTTGCCCTTGCAACCATAGTCACTGTCATCAGCGAAGGCCGGCGACGTCGATGCCGTGGTCGCAAAACAAAGAACAAGATAAAGTATTCGGTTCATAACAGCCCACCTCGAAACATCATCTAAAATAATCGAACTACCCCGAAAGCTATTCGTTTATGACCGTCCGCTATTGGCTGCGGTCACTCCAACGCGGACGTTAAAGACATCAACCGTGATAGTCGATGTCGCTACAGGTCGGGTCTATGTCTTTCACATGGTCTACCGGCGGCTTCTGAAACAAAGATACATTTTCGCGGGACGAGTAAAGTGCGAGAGACGCGCCTATTATCGGCGCAAATAGTATCAGCGCAGCTTGCGCCCAACGTTGCCCTGGTTCGTAAAACGGCGAAGTGAATACCCTTAGTATCGCGTAGGCATCAAGCCAAATGATGACCGCGCCAATTGCGATAAAAATCCACCCTGCTGAAGTCATCTGCACCACCATTATTTGTCCTATTTTTAAGTGCCTGCTTCTGGTCGGCAGCGGTTCACGGTACCGAGCTTATTCACTTCCAGCGCCACCTAGCCACTTGCGGCACAGGCGGAATAGCCAAGCAATAAGACAGACTAGCACTCCAGCTCCAACTGCCCCGTCAAGCAAGATTTCCCGTAGCCAAAGCATGACAAAACCAACTAGACCAAGCGGCTTCCCATTAGGGTAAGAATAAACGAGAGCCCCGTACATCATCGCTACCATGACGATGATTGCACATACAATTCCTAGGTTAATCACGAAATTTGGCGTTTTCTCTGCCTGACTTGATTGTTTATTTTCGGTCATCTCTTGAGATGGCGCCTTTTCCATATTTTAATGTGTGACAGTCGGCTTTTGGCCGCTAGGTGCCCGCGGTGTCGAATGTTCGGTGCCCATCTTCTCGCGCCAGCTTACGTGCTTTACCGCAGATGCCCGCAAGCATTGCTTGCAGGTCTTCATTAACCTGATTCGCGTCAGCGTCGGAAATTGAATGGCCATTTATTGGATGAAGTACCAGGGCGTTTAAACTTCCCATTCCTCCAAAGGCAGATAGCAGATGTTCGATTCCATAAAATTCGCCGTTGCGAATAAGTGTTGCATCCTTTGCCAGCCACGTAGAAGCATGAGTACTACTGCAGCACCTATTGCGCATCCTGCTGCAACCGCAGACCACCAACGAACAAACCGAAACTTAAGCAATATGAAAATAATGGCACTTCTAAGAAAGCGGTAACCAATACTGAAATAAAATAAAACAATCCAACGAAACCCAAGGCCGTCACCGCGTCAGTTGCTGTGGCAACCGGTGCCAGTGTGACACTCATCCTACGGCCTTCTGCAGATCGACGGCGATGCCGCGTTACGCCAATCGTCCGTGCCGAACGTCCACAAGGGATGAGCATCAAGGACTTCCGCGAGTCGGTGAAGAATGTCAGCTACGAATGCCGGAGCAAGGCGTTTGCGCTGGACTTTGCCCACGGCGCCGGCCAAGCCGAGGCCGTCTAAACTGTATTGGCAGTTCGTGTGTGAGCGTTTCAGCGTGCAGGCGCCGGCACATGCTTTCACCCACGCGGCCGGCGATTTCCAACGTCGGAAGCGTTGACCAGGTGGCGCACTCCGTGTCGGCAAGTGAAGCTTTTGCAACCGGCTACAAAAATATTTTGTTGTCATTGACTGCGCGCAACGAAAGCCACGAAATTCTACGAGGCGCCAAGCTGTAGTGGCCAGCTGTGTCGACCACTACTGCCGTGCTTGTGCACCCTGTTAGTTTGGAGCAGTTGGCTGGATTGTCGGCAGCGGGCTATACCTCGACGTGCTTGGATCGTACACTCGGAGGTTATATTGCCCTATGCCCAACGACGTTCTGAATTGACCGCTTGCCCACGTGCCGTCTGTACTGATTGTCAAAGGCGTGGATGCCTTTGCAGGCGAGCCAGACAAATTTGTGAAAAAGGCCCACTGACCAACGCTCAAATTGGATGCATACAGCCAGAAAGCTTGAGTTCCATCTGCTGCCTTGGCATTTACGCCGCCCGACGAAAGTACTACATCCTTATTCGCTTGTGGAATCGAGATGGGATAAGTGCCGCTGGACAGTCCAGTTTTCAGGTCAACCAGCTGGATCTGAACAGTACATGCCGCCGTTTTGTTGCAACTATCTGGAGCGACTGCGTCAGGAGCCAAGAAGGTAAGCAAAGTGCCGCCATTACCTAGGGTAGGCACCACTTGCGCGCTCCAAGGTTTGCCTGATGGCGTGGTCAGATAGACCCGTGTCGACGCAGTAAAGTTTGTGCCCTGCACCCACGGGGCGACTGAACCATTGTAAATGCTAACACCGGCAGCGCCGATCGTCGGCGCAGATATCGAAGGCATGCGGCTCAGCGTGTTGTAAAAGAGCTGCTCCGCAATGGCTTGATAGCCTATGGGATTGGGATGTAAGATGTCGATAGGCGTGTCGTAAACGTATGGGTAGTAGGAGGTGCCGTGCGCGTAGTTAACCGACGACCAGCGGTACATGTTGCGATAAGCATTAGTATCGCCAGCCAAATGCGGTGCCGTGGTGTCCATGCCGCGGGCCCCCACGATCTTCGCATTCAAGTCAAAGAATCCGACACTCATAGAGCCAATCGTATATTGAGCGTTGGACCCCGCCTTGCCGCTGAAGTCATTCCACAGCGCAGTGTTGTATAGCTGAAGATCGTTATAATAGTTGGAATAGTAGGTAGTAACGCCTTTATCTTCCCACATTCCATTGGACATGGAGTTGAGTAGCAAAACCTCCTTAACACTATGCGAACTCAAATAGCTCAAAATATTGTTGATGTTGGCAACATATTGGTTAGCATTGATGCCGTTGCCGGCATAGCTGTCATTGGTGCCCAGTTCCACTACCACCAGATCCGCATTGCTCACCGTAGTAGTGTTAGTTGCACCGCTGTTCAAGAAATTCAAGATGTCCAGCGATGTCCGACCTGCATATCCTTGCCGAACGATTTGGTGTTGTGAACCGGTAGCCGGGCTGTTGCTCGCCCAAGCCGGGCAAAAACTTTGAATGGTCGCGTTAGGCGGAGGATTGCCGGGATTGGTGTCGTCAGACCGAATGTCTTGACGATACACCGGATAGCTGCCACCGTAAGTTGAGATTTCCGAGCTCAACAGCGACGCAAATACTGCGGGAAAAGTCGTACTGCCGTCAGCGGCATTCGATGCACCGCAACCGCCCGTAATGCTATCGCCCAAAAATACGACCTTGATGGGGCGTGCGTTCGCTTGCAGCGTCGCCAAAGTTTTCGGCGTCAACGATGCCGCAGATACAGAAATAGCGGCGGCGCAAAGAGAAAGGGCCGCCATTTGTTTTAACGCGCTAGATTTTACAACCATGGGTTCTCCAAAATTTAATCAACTAGTCGGTTGGGATTGCCTGTCCTGTTGGGGCCTGCATTCAATTGCGATATTAGCATTAAAAATTAAACAAAATTTATGCCAATGACTTTCTTTGCAAATTGGTTGTATGCGCTCGCAAACCGCCAGCCAAAAGTATTAAATTCGAAGCCTGTTCTCGCTGCAACTAACCGAGCGTCCAAAAAATCGTCAAAGCATCAAGTTAATGGAAAAGAATTGTTGCACCGAGATTGTGGACAAAGCGCCCGGGCATCGCAATCTCAACGACAGGGTGCCAGTCACCGTCCAAAAAACCCAAACTCGGCGACAACGGAGTAGTAGTAACCGTCGCTCTTAAACAGGTTCTGGTCGGGAATATTGAACTGGCCAGATCTAGCACCGGCCAGGATGGCATTGAAATTGCCGTCTCCATAAGGGCGGTGCCTACAATAGTACAGCTAATCAATGGGATGCTTTTTTACCTTTTTCTCGGATGCCAGACACGACTTCTTGAATAGTGCTGTTCGCCTGATTTTGTTTTGCGTATGTGTCGATTCGCTCTTGCATTTTCTTAAATGCTTCTGCCCCACCCATGGCTGAAATAAATTGAGATCCGTCAGTAGATACAAGAAATGAGATGATTTTTCGTGGATCAATCGTGCTATCGTTTAAATGTTGGATTAGTACGTTGTTGAAATCGCGGCCGTCAGTACCCCCGTTGAGAATGGCGATTGATTTCAACCAATCGCTATAACGCACTGCGTCAAGCAATCCAAATTGCCCTGGTGCTTGAGGGAAATTAGGTTCATGTTCCATAACGACTGACTTGATCACACCCAGCGCATCGGGTGAAATAGCCTTCAATGCACCTTTGTCTTGCAATATCGACGATAAGATTTCAGAAGAATATGCATTTTCCCCGAGCCTGATCTTATCTGCTATCGCTTTTTGAGAGGTTGCCGGGGCTACGGGGAGTATGTGCGCGAGTTCGCCGTAATATTCTTGGTCGTCAATATATTTTGCAGTTTTTGCTGCCAGTAATATGCTCTCTGAGTCCGAAAAATACCCTAGCCTAGAAAACGAAAAGGTCGCGGCCCTGGCAACTTCCGCATCGTTAGATTGCGCAATTTGCCTGAGGTCGCTGAGCACCCGGCTATTCAATCCGTCGGCGTCGTCGTGAGTATAAAATTCGCCAAGAATTCTTACCAATGCCACCCTCTCCTCTTTCGAAACATTTGACTTTAATCGGTCACTAATAAATTTAAAGTTGCTCGTCGTTTTATCGATACCGAGCGCATATATTTTGTCAAGTGTGTCCCTGCTACCCAGTCCAGCCTGTGCTGCTAACTTATATTGCGCCAGAAATTCATTACCCGTTTTTTCTCCTTTATTACTTGGGCCGATAGGTTTCAGATCGGGAGCGGTGGAGGTGTTTTTCTGTTGCCCATTATTCGCATTTGATGAGGCTGCTAGCGTCGTAAGCGGGGGGGATGGACGATCGGATGCAAGCTGGGCAGAATTTTTGTTCCCAAGATAAAAACCCCACACAGCCAAAAGACCGATAACCGCTGAAATAAAATACTTCATGTGATCTCCAAATATTTTCCACCGCATTGAGTGCGATCGTAGATTGCGCCGTTGCACTAACCCGCGTTCGATTTGATCTGGCGGTCAATTGCAAGCAGCCCTTTCACCATGTCGGGCTATGTTTGATTGAACGCATTAAATAAGGTAAATGGAACTAGAGGAGTGTTGCTCTTATCTCCTCGGACCGTTCGATTACTGCATCACGGAACCCGGCACCAATCGCCGCTTGCCGCCTGCCGCCTGGCATGTACTCGCCGCGGTCTGTCAGGTGTACGAATAAGCCACCTAACTTGACTTGCTATCTGGGGCTAGCTAGAGCATCGGCGGCTATAGAGGGCATATCGATTTATCGAACGCCGGCAAATGCCTGGGCAAATCCTGAGTTAATTTCTATGCCCGTATCGACGAGCTCAGGTTTTTTATACTCTACGCCCGTCATCATGAGTTGGCGTTTTCCATTTGGAAGCAAATATGTCACCGCCAAA
>JAZJYB010000126.1:0-3182 GCA_040390685.1 Pseudomonadota bacterium
TTCATGGCCAGCCAGGTCACAGGTATCATATACGCGATGATAATGATGATGTATTGCGCCACCTGGGTCCATGTGACGGCACGCATTCCGCCCAGAAAAGAACAGACCAAGATACTCGCCAAGCCGAGAAAAATGCCAACTGAAAAATCCACTCCGGTAAATCTCGAAGTGATCAGGCCGACGCCGTAGATCTGCGCCACTACATAGGTGAATGAAATAATGACGGTCGCTATCACCGCCAATATTCTGACGAAATTACTACTGCTGGTATTACGAGGACCGGCGTAACGGGTGCCCAAAAAATCTGGAATCGTATATTGACCAAATTTGCGAAGGTAGGGCGCTATCAATAAGGCGACCAGACAGAAACCACCAGTCCAGCCGACGATATAGGCCAGGCCATCAAAGCCTTGCAAATATAATCCTCCAGCCAGACTAAGGAAACTGGCAGCCGACATCCAATCTGCTGCGGTGGCCATACCATTGAAGATAGCGGGGACACGCCTGCCAGCGACGTAGTATTCAGTGATGTCAGAAGTGCGGCTGATCATGCCGATTCCCGCATATAACAGGATGGTGGCAAACATGAATAGGTAGCCTATCCAGGCGCGTGGCACACCTTCTTTTTCTAACACGGCCAGGCTGATCAAAAAGCCGATGAATAGTAAGGTGTACCAGGCGTAGTAACGCGTCAGTTTTTGGGTGAACTTTTTTTGTGCCATCAGCTTGCATCCTCGTCGGCATTGAGGCGCGTTTGTTCAATACGCTGCGAGCGGAAGGAAAAAATGGCGAGTATCAGGACGTAAATTAAAGTCAGCCCCTGCGCCGCCATAAAAAAAGAAAAAGGCCAGCCAAAAAAATGTATTGATGCAAGCTCGCGGGCAAAAAATAAGACGCCGAAAGTAAGTGCGCACCACACCAGAAGTAAGGTGGCCGTGAGTCTTTTAGTCTGGCGCCAGGTCGGGCGAATTGTCTTTATTTGTTCGGGCATATCAAGTTAAATCTTCCATTCCGCTGTCATGCGGATTTATCTTAAACGAGATGCGAAACAAACAGCCAGGAAATTGCGGATCCTGATTGCGTGGGTTGTCGGTAATTTCAATCCGGGCATCATGCTGTTGCGCAATTTCACGCACGATAGAAAGCCCTAGCCCGCTGCCTTGGACGTTGCTACCCAAGATGCGGTAAAAGCGTTCAAAGATATGCGCTCGTTCTGAGGCGGGAATGCCAGGCCCGTTATCTTCAACTTCCAGGACGGCCAGCGCTTGCTCCTTATTCAGCGAAGTCCTGACGGTGACGCTGTGCCCCTTAGGCGTGTAGCGTATGGCATTGTCAATCAGGTTGCTCAGTAGTTCGCGCAACATGATAGCGTTGCCAAAAATATGAATGGCGTCATCGGTTTGCTCGATACCCAAGTCTATATTGTTGGCAAACGAAGCCTGTATCCAATCTTGCACTGTGCTGCGCGCCAGATCGGCAAGGTCGATCAGTTCCAGGGATTTTGTCGCCGGAGTTGGATTCTCGGCTCGCGCCAATGTCAACAGTTGATTGATCAGGCGGGTTGCCGCCTCAGAGCTCTTGGAGAGTTGCAGCAAGGAGCGGTGAATTTCCTCGTGATCGGTTTGCCTTAGTGCCAACTCAGACTGCATGCGCATGCCAGCCAATGGCGTTTTCATTTGATGTGCGGCATCTGCGATAAAGCGCTTCTGTATCGAGATGGTTTGCGCCAGGCGCTCCAGCATTTCGTTAAGCGAACGTACCAGCGGTGTTATCTCTTCCGGTACCTGCATCGAATCAATCGGGCTCAGGTCATCTGGCTTCCTGGCGCGTATCCTTTGCTGCAATTCAGCCAGTGGAGACAAGCCGCGGCTTAGGGCAAACCAGACCAGCGCCAGCGCGATCGGCAGGATAATAAACTGCGGCAAAATCACGCCCTTGATAATCTCGTTTGCCAACACTGCACGCTTCTCGAGCGTTTCTGCAACCTGTATCAAGACAAGATGATCGTTGTTGTTTGGCGCACCCCGAACATGCGCCTTATTCAGGTCAATATAACCATAGGCGACGCGAATATCCACTCCACGTAGCCTATCGTTTCTGAATGCAATATTACCTGTTACGGCCTTATCCGTTTCAGCTGGCAGTGGCAAATCGCGGTCGCCATCGACCAGTTCTCCATGAATGCTTTTAATTTGAAAATAAATATTGTCGAGGTCATCCGCCCGCAATATGTCACGTGCTGGATTCGACATTTGTGCAAGGATCTTGCCATCGACTTCTTTCACTTGTTGCGATAGCACCAGGACATTGTCTTCCAGCGCGCGATCAAAGGGTTGATTGGCGATGGATTTTGCCACCAGATAGGTAATCGCAATGCTCATAGGCCAGAGCAAAAGCAAGGGAGCCAGCATCCAATCAAGAATTTCACCAAACAGCGAGCGCTGGATTTTTTCCGGCGCTTGTCCATGCAGGGAATGCTCGGATGTTTGTGCGGCAGGTACGACGTCAGCGCTAGGTGAGGTCATCACGATGATTGAATATTGTCCGGGGCAGGGGCGGGCGGTGCAACAAAAAATTTCTCAAGGCAATAACCCAAGCCGCGCACGGTCACAATCCTGATGCCATCGATCTCAATTTTCTTGCGTAGCCGGTGCACGTATACTTCTATCGCATTATTGCTCACCTCTTCACCCCATTCACATAGGTGATCGACCAGCTGCTCTTTGGATACCAGACGCCCTGTGCGTTGCAGCAAGACTTCCAGTAAGCCAAGTTCGCGGGCGGACAAATCCAGCATTTGATCGTGAATATACGCGATGCGCCCAACCTGGTCGTAGCTCAGCGGACCATGTTTAATCGTCGCAGGGCCGCCACCGGCACCACGCCGGCACAAGGCACGCACACGGGCTTCCAGCTCAGACAGGGCAAACGGTTTTGCCATGTAGTCATCGGCGCCCAGATCGAGTCCTTTTACCCTTTGTTCAACGGAATCAGCCGCGGTCAATATCAAAACAGGTAGTTGGGAATTACGCGCCCGAAGGCGGCGCAAGACCTCAAGCCCGCTAAGTTTTGGCAGGCCTAGATCAAGTATTAATAAATCAAATTCCTGGGTGGACAGTGCGGTATCGGCTTCGTCACCATTGCTAACGCAATCCGTGGCGTAGCCAGATTGTCTAAGCGAG
>JAZJYB010000127.1:0-14511 GCA_040390685.1 Pseudomonadota bacterium
CCTTCGGGTTATGAGCCCGACGAGCTGCCAGACTGCTCCACCCCGCGTCTGAGGAGGCGAATTGTACAGGGCATTAAGTGGAGCCACAAGGAATAGTTCCGAATATTTTTTGTTAGGCTATTTCGTTCAAGAACTAATTTCAGACTTGCCTTCAAAAATCTCCTTAAGTACCTTGAAAGCGGCTCGCAAAGGCGCGATACTGAATAATGCGTACAGTTTTGCTACGCATGAAAGAAAAATATGATATTTGAAAGGCTAAATGAAAAAATTTGCCATCAGATAGCCAGATTATAGCCAAGTGCTAGAGAGAATAAACCACAGATGGAATACGAAGTAATCGACACGCAAATTGCTCCAGATGGACGATTAGAAGTTTTGTCCAAAGCGGAAGTCGCTAAATTATTGGATACCAGCCATAGTGGCCTGTACCAGCTTTTTCGCAGTTGTTCGCTGGCGGTACTCAATTGCGGTAGCGGGCTTGATGATGGTAAAGAATTGCTCGAGCGATATAAAGATTTTGAAATCAGCATTATCCAGCGTGAACGTGGAATTAAGCTAGATGTAAAAGCGGCTCCGGCAGGGGCTTTTGTTGATGGCGTCATGATCAAAGGCATACAGGAACATTTGTTTACTGTGTTGCGCGATATTTTGTTTATTCACGGTGAGGTTGAAGAAAATTCAAAATTTGATTTGAATTCCACCGAAGGTATTAGCGACGCGGTATTCCACATTCTGCGCAATGCCAATCTATTGCGCCCACAAGTAAATCCCAATATGGTGGTTTGCTGGGGTGGACATTCTATCTCTGGGGCGGAATACGATTACACCAAACAGGTCGGTTACCATCTTGGTCTGCGCGGCATGGATATTTGCACGGGATGTGGTCCTGGCGCAATGAAAGGGCCGATGAAGGGCGCCGCTATTGGGCACGCCAAACAGCGTATCAGTCATGGCCGATATTTAGGTATCACTGAACCAGGAATAATCGCGGCTGAAGCCCCAAATCCTATCGTCAATGATCTGGTAATTTTGCCCGATATCGAAAAACGACTTGAAGCTTTTGTTCGAATCAGCCACGCGATAGTTGTGTTTCCTGGCGGTGCAGGAACCGCCGAAGAAATCTTATATATACTTGGTATTTTGTTGCATCCTGAGAATGCCGATTTTCCTTTTCCACTTATTTTTACTGGGCCAGAAGGGGCGGTTGATTATTTTAAGCAAATCGACCAGTTTATAGCAGTTACCTTGGGTGCAGAAGCACAAAAAAAGTATCGTATTATCGTCAACGATCCGCAGTTAGTGGCGCAGGAAGTTCAGGCAGGTATTAAGAAGGTTCGCGAATTTCGCAAGGCGAAAGGCGATGCATATTATTTTAACTGGTTGCTTAAAATCGATGCCGAGTTCCAAAAGCCATTCGATCCAACACATGAAAATATGCGCAATCTCGAATTACATAAGAATCAGGAAACCCACTTATTGGCAGCCAATCTCCGTCGTGCATTTTCGGGTGTCGTTGCCGGTAACGTGAAAGATCAGGGCATTCGTGCAATTGAAAAACATGGACATTTTGAGATTTCTGGCGATACTGCGCTGATGGAGGCCATGGATGCACTTTTGACCTCATTCGTGGCGCAAAACCGGATGAAATTGCCAGGGAAAGTGTATACACCTTGCTATCACGTTATAAAATAATAAAAATTTTATTTCGCGGAGGAAATGAACGATTCCCGACGAAAAAGTAGCATAATGAGAAATTAGTGTAATGATGGTCTGACACTTTTTCTATGATCAAATGCCTAACCTACAAGGATGATAGACATGAGCACCGTACAACATGAAGTTGATGAACGCACCAATTTGATCAGTTCGAATAAGTTTGAACTCTTGTTGTTTCGCTTAGGTGACACGCCTTCAACCGGGCGTTCTGAATTATTTGGCATCAATGTATTTAAGGTTCGTGAGATTGTTGCGATGCCCGTGATCACTGTTGTTGCCGGGGCTCTACCGCATAATTTGGGTGTCGTTAATCTGCGGGGGCAAATTATTCCGGTGATAGATTTGTGTTCCGTGGTCGGGTGCGTCCCTAAATCAGGCTTAAACATTATGTTGGTGACGGAATTTGCCCGTTCAACCCAAGGCTTTGCAGTTGAATCGGTAGAAGAGATCGTGCGTCTGGACTGGAGCCAGGTGTTATCTGCGGAGCAAAGTGCCGCCGGCGGCATGGTGACTAGTATTGCTCGCCTGGATGGCGACCAGGAAAATACTCGGTTGGCTCAGGTCTTGGATGTCGAGCAGATATTGCGCCAGATTACGCCGAGAGATGCGAAAGATGTTGATTCCGAAACCATAGGCGCAAAATTGGTCATTAAGGCCGGCTCTGTGATACTGGCGGCAGATGATTCCGCGGTTGCCCGTGGTTTGATAGGCCAGGCACTTGATGCCATAGGCGCACCATATATCATGACAAAAACTGGTAAGGAAGCGTGGGAGAAATTGCAATCGATAGCGGCTGTCGCTTTGGCCGAAGGCAAGCCCTTGCGCGATAAAGTGGCGATGGTGCTGACCGATCTTGAAATGCCAGAAATGGATGGCTTCACACTGACACGAAATATCAAACAAGACGATAGATTCAGGGGCTTGCCTGTGGTGATTCATTCTTCCTTGTCTGGCACCACCAATGAGGATCACGTCAAGAGTGTAGGGGCTGATGCATACGTGGCTAAATTTGTTGCTGATGAGTTGGCAGCAACAATTCGTGAGGTAGTCGGGCGTTAAGCAATTACCTTTAAAAATAAAAAAGGGCACTGCTAGTGCCCTTTTTTATTACTCTTACCGATCTGCCGGAGCCTGTGCTGGAACCCGCTGCCAGCCGGAGGGACAAGTTTTAATCGATGGATAAAAACCATCTGGATTATGGCAGTAATACCAATCGTTGTCGTTTGTACTTATTTCAGCTTGGGTAGTTGGTAAAGATCTTGTGCTGACTGCATCGTCTGGTCTGACGTATACTGGCGTTGGTGCTACAACAGTACTGACCATCACTTCCGGGTAATAATTACTTTGATAAGGATAGTAGTACGCTGGATAATAATTGCGACTGTAGCCTAAAGGGTAGCCATAGCCGAATGGGCCAAAGCCAATACCAAAGCCGATACTGATGCGTGGTCCGTGAAAATGGCGGTCTTTTGCCGAAACTGTACTTGTCGCTGCGCACATGGACAAAACCAGCGCGGCGAATATCAGTCTGCTTAGGTTTATTTGTTTAGTTGAAATCATTGCACACCTCTTTGAGAGAAAATCTTAAGGCACTAATTGAATCGATGTCTTCAATGACATTGCTTCAATTGACATTCTAGTTCTAAAATTCTAGCTGTGCAGTGTGATTTACAAGCCGTTACTAAAATAGGACTTACGCAAAATCGCCCCAGCGTTGTTGCACTCGCCCGAAGTTGAAATAAGGTACTAAAGTACTGGCATCAAAGGTGCGGTGTAGTCGGGAATTCAGACAATATATTGTCTGCCGACGTAACGGGCATCCCATGCATGGGATGCTTCTTTAGCACAAAAGGAAGTTATGCCTAGCTGGAACAATTTTGCGTAAGTCCTATAAAAAATCGCTGAAATTTGTTGCAAATTAAATATTTACAAAAAAGGAATTGAAAATGACTACCCCAGAAAAACAGATGACCTATGAAGAGTATCTGGATGAAGTAACGACTTTAATGACAGAAATGTACGATCTGACTGACGACGCCGCGATTAAATATGTGATGCGTGCACAAGCTGCCAATTTCTTCACTTTACATGATGAACATGTGGAAATGCGCAATCAATCTCGCGCCATGCATGATGCAAAATTGGTGTTTGAGCAGCGCAATAAGTCGCGCCCGGAAATATATCGTAAGTAATCGCATTAATTGCTGTTTACCTCATCAAGATTCCTTGCGTGGCTCAAGTTCGCGCATGTGTTAATGCTGTGTTCAACACATACTGAAAGAAGCTATGCATGGTTTTCTGAAAAAATGTTTAATCGCGACAATCTCGTTTCTCCTGCTAAATGGGAATGTCAGTGCTGCCAGCACCACTAAGCTAGTATCTTCGGATGCCGCAGAATCTGCCGATGCCGCGAAACCATCACTACGCTCGAGATACACTAAATTTGAATACCGTATTCCCATGCGCGATGGTGTGAAGTTATTTACGGTGGTGTATGTCCCCAAAGATGCAAGCAAGACCTATCCGTTCTTGATCAATCGTACGCCTTACGGTTCTGGCGTAAACGAGCAAGGGCAATCCCATTACGGCGTGGATTTCTATCCAAATTCACTCGGCCCGGCCAAAGAGTTTGAAGAGAGTGGCTATATATTCGTTAATCAGGATGTACGTGGCCGGTTTATGTCAGAAGGGAAGTGGCAAGAAATGACGCCGCATCTGAAGGCATCGCGCACGGTTGGCGAGGGAGTGGAAAGCCAGGATATGTATGACACCGTTGAATGGCTGCTCAAAAATATCGCGGGCAACAATGGCAAAGTCGGCATCTGGGGTATCTCTTATCCAGGTTTCTACACCTCTGCCAGCGTGATCGATTCGCACCCGGCGATTAAGGCGGCATCACCGCAGGCACCGGTCACCGATCTGTATATGGGCGACGACTCTTATCACGGCGGCGCATTTATGCTGGCGGCCAACTTTGGTTTTTACTCGGCCTTTACCAATGAAGCCAATCCAACTAATTTGCCCAAGAAATGGGATGAATTTGAATATGGTACTGAGGATGGCTATCAATTCTTTTTGTCCTTGATGAGTTTGAAAAACATCACGGCCAAGCTCACTGATAAACAGCGTGAATATTTAATGCCCACCATAGAACACACATCTTACGATGGATTTTGGAAGGCGATGAATATCGCGCCACACCTAAAGAATATACGTGCAGCTGTGCTGACTGTGGGCGGTTGGTATGATGCAGAAGATCCGCAAGGCCCGTTCACCACCTATCAGACTATCAAGAAAAATAAAGTGAGTGCAAACGCACCGTTTAATGGTCTGGTCATGGGGCCATGGGTGCATGGTGGTTGGGCGCATCTGGATGGGGCCAAGCTAGGGAGTATCAATTTTGATGCCAAGACTGGAGACTATTTCCGTAAAAATATTATTTTTCCATTCTTTGAACAACACCTGAAATCAGTGCCGGCAAAGCCTATGCCGGAAGCGCAAGTATTCGAGACTGGCACTAATGTCTGGCGCAATTACAGCGCATGGCCACCGCGTGAAGCGCAAGCGCGTACCTTATATTTTGGGGCAAATGGCAGCCTTAACTGGGGCGCTGCTAGCGCAGCTGCAACTGACATATCTGCGCCATATGATGAGTACATTAGCGACCCCAAAAAACCTGTGCCGTTTATCAATTATGTCGTTATTGGCGTGCCACAAGAGTATGTCGTTTCTGACCAACGCTTTGCTTCAACACGGCCAGATGTTTTAGTTTATCAGAGTGAAATATTAGAAGACGACATCACATTCGTCGGCCCGATAACACCCAAATTATTCGTCTCGACTACTGGCACCGATGCAGATTGGGTGGTTAAATTAATTGACGTCTATCCTAGCGAATATCCTAATTTAAGTCCCGCTTTGAATCCTGCTAGTGAAAAAGCCAATGACGTAGCGCCGCCTCAGATGAATATGGCAGGTTATCAGCAATTGGTGCGCGGTGAGCCCTTGCGTGGCAAGTTCAGAAACGGCTTTGAGACAGCACAGGCGTTTGTTCCAGGTAAAGTGGAAAGCCTCAGTTACAGCATGCCGGATGTCAATCATACCTTTCGGCGCGGCCATCGCATCATGGTGCAAGTGCAGAGTAGCTGGTTTCCCCTGATAGACTTGAATCCACAAAAATTTATGGATATTCCAAATGCCAATCCAGAAGATTTTCAAAAGGCAACGCAGCGTATTTACCGGGCACCGGGTCAATATTCTGGTATCGCAGTGCAGGTCATATCCAAGTAGGAATTACGCCACAAAGCGCAGCACAAATCGTGGTAGTACAAATCTTATTAACAACCATAAGCCAACGGCAACCAGTTACTCGCAATATGCCGTTTTAATTTTTCTCATTTTTTAAGCAAAAATCATGAATAAAAAAACCGCCCTTCGTCGCAGTGTTCTTGCTACTATCTTGTGTTTTTCTGCGTATGCCTCCGCTGCCGATGCAAACTCAAACGCAAGTTCAGCAGCCAGCAATAATTTGGTAGTCGAGTCGCAAACGATGGATAAAAGTGCCGATGCGTGCACTGATTTTTTTCAGTATTCAAATGGCAAATGGCTGGCGAATAATCCCATACCGGCGGATAGGGCGCGCTACAGTGCATATGACGAAGTAACAGAGCGAAATCTGCTAGCCTTAAAAGGTATTGCAGAAGCTGCAGCAGCAACAGCAGCGACAAATTCTAATGCCGCAGAGAATAACGCTATCCTGCGGCTAGTTGGTTCTTACTATCAAAGCGGCATGAACGAAGCACAAATTGAAGCCGATGGAGCAAAGCCTCTGGCTGCAGCGCTGGCGCAGATCGATGCGATCCAAACGCGCGAGCAACTATTGTCCGTCATCGCCAAGCATCATCAGACCGGTACCGCATCACTATTTAATTTTTACGTCGATCAGGACGCCAAAAATACCAGCCGCTATATTCCTCAATTGGCGCAAGGCGGTTTGGGTTTGCCAGACCGCGATTATTACTTAAAAACGGATGCCAAAACGCGTGATATCCGACAAAAATATCAAGCTTATCTGGCGCAATTATTCAGCTTGCTAGGTGACAGTGCTGATGTAGCCAAACAAAATGCCAGCATAGTCATGGCACTGGAAACCAGGCTAGCAAAAGCGTCCCTGACCAAAGTAGCGCTACGTGATCCGCAAGCCTCGTATCACTTGATGGATTTGAAGGGCATACAAAAGCTAGATTCGCACACCGCCTGGGCAAATTATTTTAGTGAAATCGGTCTGGTCACACCAGGACAATTCAATGTGGCGCACCCTAAATTTATCGCCGAAGCAGGGCGTATGTTGCATAGTGTTCCGTTGCCGGAATGGAAGGCCTATTTGCGCGCGCATCTCGCCATCAGTAACGCGAATGATTTGTCGACCAATTTCGTCAACGCCAATTTTGATTTCTATGGCCGCACTCTGGCAGGCACAAAAGAACTGCAGCCGCGCTGGAAGCGCGTGTTGACTAGCATTGATACAGGCATCGGCGAAGCGCTGGGCGAACTCTATGTCGCTAAATTTTTCGGCCCACAAGCCAAAGCCGGTGTGCTGGAAATGGTCGATAATATCAAGCTTGCCATGCGCGATAGCATCAGCAAATTGGCGTGGATGTCTGACACTACCAAGCAACAAGCCTACAAGAAACTCGACACTCTTATTGTCAAAATTGGTTATCCGGATACCTGGCGCGACTACAGCAGCCTGAAGCTAGATAGCGCTTCATACGCCGTGAATAATATGCATGTTGCCGAGTTTGCTTTCAAGCGCAATCTGGCCAAACTTGGCAAGCCTATCGATAGAAATGAATGGGGCATGACCCCGCCGACCGTGAACGCCTACTACAACCCGACCATGAACGAGATGGTGTTCCCGGCAGGTATTTTGCAACCGCCGCTGTACCATGTTGATGCAGACCCGGCAGCCAATTACGGCAACACCGGTGCCACCATAGGCCACGAACTCACGCATGCCTTCGATGACGAAGGCAGACAGTTTGATTTCGAAGGTAATCTGAAAAGCTGGTGGACCAAGCAAGACGAAAAAAACTTCCTGACCCGCGTTACCGCCATAGAAAAGCAGTTTGATGAATTCAATCCCATCGACAAACTGCATATCAACGGCAAGCTCACCGCAGGTGAAAATATCGCCGACCTTGGTGGTATGAAAGTCGCTTTGCAAGCCTTAAGAAATTCGCTCAAGAATAAACCGCAAGCGGCAGAGATCGATGGTTTCACACCTGAGCAACGCTTCTTCATCGCCAACGCGCAAAGTTTCCGTGGCCTGATGCGCGACGAAGCCCTGCGTCTGCAACTGGCAACCGATCCACACGCGCCAGAAAAATACCGCGTGATCGCGCCATTGGCAAATATGCCGGAGTTTTCCAAAGCCTTCAATTGTTCAGCGGATCATTCACCGTTACGGGTGGAAGCTAAACGGGTGAATATTTGGTAGGGTGTGCTGGCGCTGTTGGAAGAGCGACCGCGCCAATTTTATAACCCAAAATGTTGGGCTTCGCTCTGCGCCAACCTTTTTCAGCCGGGGCTACGCTGACTAATCATTGTGATTTTGAAAGATACGGAAATATGCATATTGCGATTCTAAGATCTTTTGTACGCCAATTTCGATTTGTCTTTTTAATGACTCGGCTGAAATATTTATTGTTTTTGGTTTTCGCGCTTACTACGCTTGAAGGCTGTAGATGGGGTTATGTAATGGAGCCGGCAATTCTCAATATTGCTGGACTAACAAATGAATCTAGCGAACAGCTCTCAAGTGTCGTGTCGCACTTCCTAAAGCAGGAAGGCTTTGAAGACTTAGGGAAATATAACGAGATGATTTCACTAATTGAAAAAGGGAATATGAGTGAGGATACTAAGGCTGAACAATTAGCAAGGTTGAACAGGGAACGCAATTTCTTAAACAGAGACAAGCACCTGCGGATTGTCTGGGTCGATTACATAAATAAGGAGCCGCCAAAGGGATATCTCTCTTATACGCCATCTTCCAAACAGTTTATCGAAATTAATATATATGAAGAACAACCCGATGGTTTCAGTCTCTATGGACGCAACTTCTATATTCGATTTATTTCGACCCTGCGAAAGCATTATGGAACTTCTATCGTAGTAGTAAATGAGCCGCCGCCAAACTCGAAGATGAATTGATTTTAGCTGCGCAGATCGTAATGCATTGCGCTGCGTGGATTCGTTCAATCGAGGTAAAAATGGTACGCAAGCCTGTCCTGCGCGCCCATCATGCATCACACCTTAAATTTTCTCCATCTCTTCAGGATCAAGCGCGATCACGTGGGTTTGCATGATGCCTTTTTCGTCGTGCCATTCGCGCATGACACAGGGTTGGCCTTCTTCGTCTATCGCCATCACCTTGAACAGGTTGCCTATCATCGATTCGATCAAAATACGCTCGTCTGCGGGAAAACTTTTGATGAACTGTTTGCTGAGAGTGACCACGCGCACGATATCGCCTAAGGCAACGGCTTGGTTTTTGCAATCGAGGAGTTTTGGATCTGACATAGAATTTTCTCTGGGTTTTTGTGCCTGCATTTTACTCTGAATTGCAAGCGGCAAGCGCTCATTGCTAGCGCCTTCGAGTGCACTTTCAGACTACATGCCGTTTGAGGATGAGACATAGCGTTTTGACGAAACGAAAAAAAGGGTTTAAAGCTATCAGCCTTTAAACCCTTTTTTTGTTAATTCAAAGCTAATCGTTTGAATTTATGCAGGCTTTTTTTCCCGCCCCATCCAATACAAAGCAATGACGATCAATGCATACGGCAGCATCGATAAGCCGTCGGCATGTATGCCTTCAAAGAAAGGATTATTGGCCGTGGCCCAGTCACCGAGCTTCTTGTCGAAGTCGGTCAGGATACCAGCAGTAAAGGCGATGACGATTCCACCCAAGGCGCCGCCTGCGATGTAGCCGGAAGCTAGCAAGGTACCAGAGCCGCTGTCACCTGCCGCCTGTTGCTGTTCTTCCGTCATATTCTTGTTGTGCTCCAGTTTGTTATTTCTTCTGTCGACTAACCAGCGAACCATGCCGCCGATGAACAGTGGAGCCGAAGAGGAGAGTGGCAAATATACGCCAACTGCAAACGCTAGTGAAGGGATGCCAGCCATCTCTAATACTAGCGCGATCATCACGCCGAACAGGACTAAGGTCCATGGCAATTGTTGATCCAAAATGCCTTTGATGATGTAAGACATCAGCACGGCTTTTGGTGCGTCATATTTTTTGACTTCGGTACCGTCAGGGCGCTTGTTGTAAGCGCCGTTGATACCCGGGTCAACCAGGTAGACCGCCTTACCGGCGTTGTCGACCAGGTATTTACCGGCAGGGCCACCGACAGTGCCGGTTTTATGCCAGACCTTGTAAGTGCCTTTATCTTGCTCTGCTTGCGGGCCTTGCAGTTGCGCAGTATCGGTCAGTTTGGATGCATCAGTCATCAAGCTTGGTGCGACTTGTGCTGCCGGAACATACACGGTACCGGCATCATTCAGTTTAAGCAGAATTGGGCCAAGGATCAGCGCTGAGCATAAAGCGCCGGCAAGGATCGCATATTGCTGTAGGCGTGGCGTAGAGCCAACCAGGTAGCCAGTTTTCAAATCTTGTGAGGTGGTGCCGGCGTTGCTGGCGGCGATGCAGACAATCGCACCAACCGACAAGGCAGTGACGTAATATTGCCCGCCAGTCCAGCCCATGATCAGGAAAATCAGGCAAGTAAATAGCAAGGTCGCCACGGTCATTCCCGAGATCGGGTTAGAGGATGAACCGATCTCGCCAGTCAAACGTGAGGATACCGTGGCAAACAGGAAGCCGAATACCAGAATAATTAATGCGCCTAGCAGATTCATATGCAACGGCGTCGCAAACGTGATTACGGCAATGATCGCGAGTGAACCGATGATGACCCATTTCATTGGGATATCTTCATCAGTGCGCAGTTTGGCTGTCATGCTGCCTGCGCCTTTGCCCAGGCCAGACAAGCCGGCCGAAAGGCTGCGCCAAATTGTTGGCATGGCGCGCACAAGGCTGATGAGACCACCTGCTGCCACCGCACCTGCACCGATATACAGCACGTAAGCGCTACGCACATCGTGCGGGCTCATGTCTTTAATGAGTTTGAGGCCAGGGCTGAGTGGTACGGTAAGTGCATCACCAAAAAACTTGATCATTGGAATTAGCAACAGATACGACATAACGCCGCCGGCCGCCATAATAGAGGCAATTCTTGGGCCTATGATATAGCCTACGCCGAGTAATTCAGGTGAGACTTCAGCGCCGATGGAGCCAGCTTTGAGCGGTGCGCCGAAGACCAATTCTGGCGTATCTTTCCAGCCTTTTAAGGCGACGTTGATGACCTTGTACAACATGCCAACGCCAAAACCGCCAAAGATGATGGCGGCGCGCTTGCTGGCTTCAGCATGGGCGAGTGGGTTACTCGCTTCACCGGCTGCTGCACGCGAGGTTTCGGTGGCGGCAGCTTTTAATACTTCGGCGCAGGCTGTGCCTTCCGGGTATTTGAGTTCGCCATGTTTTTCTACGATCATGGCGCGGCGCATAGGAATCATTAACAAGATACCCAAGAGGCCGCCGAGTACCGCGACCAATGCCACGCGAGAAATTTCCAGGTCAAAGCCGAGTATCAAGATTGCCGGCATGGTGACGCCAAGGCCAAAGGCGATAGACTCACCGGCAGAACCTGCGGTTTGAGTAATGCTGTTTTCCAAAATGGTGGAATCGGTAAATCCCATTTTGTTGAACATGCGGAAAAAAGTGATCGCAATCACGGCCACCGGTATTGAGGCACTGACGGTCAGGCCGACCTTGAGCACCAGATACAAGGATGACGCGCCGAATATCATACCCAGTATGACGCCCATAACGAGGGCGCGGATGGTGAATTCGGGAAGTTGTGCCGAGGCGGGAATGTACGGCTTAAAAACAGGAACTGAGGTTTCTGGTGGCATTTTTCTACCTTATTGTGTTGGCAAAAAGCAGGTCTGCGGTGATTTTGTAGCGCAGCCTGGTTATTATTTTGACGTCCCATGTCTCCGGGGCGTCTTATCAAGATTCTTGAACCCGTGCATTATCCTGCTTTTTAGGCGGGATAGGCAATCGCGAATTTCATAGTATCTTTTAGCTTGCCAACGCTCTTGAAAACAGGCAGGAAAATCAGCTCAGCTCAGCCATGCTTAGCCCGCCATCGCCTGATCATGCTTGCTCACTCCTGGTAAAACGGTGATGCCGCGGATAATTGGATTTCTCCATGCTACGAGAGCCAGCATTAAGGCGCCTACACCAGCAAAGCCGAGTGAATAGCGTAGCCCAAGGTGTTCACCCAAATAGCCACCTATTAAAGCGCCCGGGCCAGCTGGCAAGAGTATCAGCCAACGCATGGTGCTGGTCATGCGCCCGAGCAAAGGCTCAGGTGTGACGGCCTGGCGCAACGCCAGGAAGTTAATGAAAATCAGCACGCCACCGACCGCGAAACAGGCCAGCATCACAACGAAGGCCGCAACGCCCCAGGCGTTCACCGGTGCCAGTGCCAGCAATAGCCAGCCAAGGCCGCAAACAGTCACGCCAACCACCATGCAGGGCCCCGGGCCTATGTTGCGGCTGATGCGGTTGCCATACAGGCTAGCGAGGATGGTGCCGACGCCCATGCCCATATAGCTCAGGCCGACCGCTTGTTCGGATAAGCCAAGGATGCGGGTCGCAAACAAGATTTGCACGACCAAAGCCGCATTGTAAAACAGCTGCCAGGCGCCGACCGTAGTTGCCAATCCGACTAACAATGGCTTGTTGGAGACAAAGGCCACGCCGGCCTTGAGGTCGCGCCAGAAGTGGGCATCTTCCCGGATCGGGCGGATTTCGACAATTTTTACTCCACGCAAAATCGCCGCTGAGGTCAGTAGTAGTATCGCATCGGCCAATAAGGCCAAGGGTGCCCCCATGAGCTTGATCAAGGCACCGGCTGTGGCCGGGCCCGCTACTTCAGAACCTGAAGTAGCCAAAGCATTCTTGGCAAACGCTTCTACCAATCGCTCTCTGGGAACAATCTGGGTCAGGACGATTTGCGCAGCCGTGCCAGCAGTAGTGTTGACAGCGCCGATCAAGAAACCAACGACATACAGCCAGCTCATTGTCAAACTGCCCAGCCACCATGCCAGAGGCACACTAGCGACACCAATAGCAATCAGGATTTCGCCGACGATATACACAGGCAACTTGCGCACGCGATCGAGCCAAACCCCTGAAGGCAGTGACAGAATGACAAATGGCAAACTCTCCATAAAAATCAACAGGCCCATTTGCGTTGGGCTGGCACGCAGCAATACCGCAGCGGTAAGAGGCAGCGCCAGCATGGTGATTTGCGCGCC
Organism: Pseudomonadota bacterium; assembly: GCA_040390685.1. GTDB lineage: Bacteria > Pseudomonadota > Gammaproteobacteria > Burkholderiales > Burkholderiaceae_D > Undibacterium. The sequence goes on from JAZJYB010000127.1 coordinate 13,165, forward strand.
AAATGAACTGATCAATATCGATGTCCATAAACGGCGATACACGAGGTCGCGCAACAAGTCGTTGGTTGGCAGCGAAAACGGCAGGGAGAATTTTTGCAATAACAGTTTGAACATGGGTTTGATTTTACTGCACCGGATACAATGTGGAAATTGTAACGCGTGGCTTTTTTATATTGAGCGACGTCATATAGACTGAGTGCGTATCCTGAATTTAGTTCCTGAAAGATGTTGAAAATATGTTTGAAAAACCCATCGTGATGATCGACTTTGAAACCACCGGCATGAGCCCGGATCAGGGCGATCGCGTCACCGAAGTGGCGGCCTTGCGCATAGTCGGCGGCGAGGTAGTTGAGCGCTATGTCTCGCTCATCAATTGCAATATCCGCATCCCTTCATTTATCACGCAGCTCACAGGCATTACTCAAGCCATGGTAAATACGGCGCCGCCGGCAAGCAAAGTGATTCCTGAGCTGCTGAAGTTTATAGGTCAAGATGCTTTAGCCGCCCACAATGCCAGCTTCGATGAGAAGTTCCTTCAGGCAGAAAGTCAGCGCCTAGGTTTGACCTCGCAACATAGCGGATTGATCTGTTCAGTTAAATTGGCGCGACGGGTGTTCCCTGGTCTGGATAGTTATTCTTTGGGGCGCCTCGCCGCATCCTTGGGGATACGCTTTAAAGGCAGCGCGCACAGAGCGGAAGCCGATTCAGAAGTGGCATCTGCCGTGATGCTACATATCGCTTCGCATTTGCGAGAGCGCTATGGGATACCTAGCGTCGCCCCACATTTACTCGAACAAATCAACAAGCTGAGCGCGGCCAAAGTGCCTGCATATCTGGAAAAATATATGCTGCCAGCTGCAAACACTGAACCTAGCCAAGCTAAAAATAAAAAGTCTAAGAATGCAGCAAGCCCGCAAAAATTTCGCCATTACAAGGGCGGTATTTATGAACTGGTCTGCGAGGCCACGCAAGAGTCGGATCTGAGTCCCGTGATTGTGTATCGCTCGCATAACGGCAGTATCTGGACCAGGCCGAAATCAGTCTTTTTTGAAATGGTAGACGTGGGCGGTGTTAAGGTGCCACGCTTTGCAGCTTTCGACGAAAAATAGTTTTTTCAAGGGAAATGAAATGTCCGTTGTAGTTGATCTTTTTTTCAGACGCAGGGTATGGCTATCGGGTTTTCTCGGAGTGCTTTTGTCATGTCAGTCGCTGACGGTTTTTGCACAGGATATCTTGCGCCTGTCGACCACCACCAGTACAGAAAATTCCGGACTGCTGAAAGCCTTGTTGCCCGCATTTGAAGCGAAGCATCATATCAAGGTGCAGGTGATTTCTGTTGGCACTGGC
>JAZJYB010000128.1:0-5619 GCA_040390685.1 Pseudomonadota bacterium
CCAATCGACGAATTTTTTCTACATTGACGTCTTTAGTGCCGCCAATTTTTGCGATGTTTTTGACGATAGAATCCGGGTGTATACAAAAACCTGTACGCCCAACTAAATACTGGGCAAGCCCGAGATCACAGAGCAATTCTGTAACCGATGGCACCAGGCTGACGATGCGCGGTGCAGAGGATCCCGTCGCAATTGCGATATGCGACTGGCCGATAGCATCAATTAATTCCATGACCGCTCGCCCTTATTTTATGCGGCGCCTTGGAAAATAACCGGTCATATAACCAGTTTGGCAACATGCGTAAAAGCTTGGCGACCACACCCATTTGCCAGGGAATAACCCGATAAGAATTGCCCGCCGCTATGGTGTGCAGCGCCGTCACGGCAAACATTTCTGCCGAGAGCAGAAATGGCATTGGATACTTGTTGATCTTCGTCATCGGTGTATCAATATAACCCGGCGCGATCGTCACTACTTTGATACCGCTAGCCCTAAGCTCCACCCGAAGTGACTCGCAATAACTGATCACCGCCGCCTTGGATGCACTATACGCTTCCGCACCAGGCAAGCCACGGATCCCAGCGACACTGCCGATACCCACCAAGCGACAAGCTTCGTGTTGCACATGCTTTTTCATATGCGCAATAAATGGGGCAAAAGTAGCGACTGTGGCCAACACATTGGTTTCCATGACGCGGGCAAACACCGGCAGATCTTCAGTAAATTCGCTGAGTGTGCCGACCGAAATACCGGCATTGGCAATCACGATATTCACCACGCCGGTGACATCAATAAAATCCATTGCCGCTGCCGTGAGAGCCGCGTGATCAGTCACATCGAGCGCATAGATCTTGTGTCGCTCGGGATTCGGCAGGCCTTGCCGCAATTGCTCCAGCATGTCCTCACGACGTGCCACCAAACCTAGCACGGCACCCTCGCTGGCATAACGTTCGGCCAGCGCAGCGCCAATGCCAGAGGAAGCGCCTGTAATGAAAACCGTTTTCATATTTTAATTTTCCAATAAAAAATCCGCCTTCGCAGGCGGATTTTTCTACTTCAAAATGTCGCTATTTTGTCTTTCCTGCTTTTGCTGGTGGCGCACTTTGGGTACTTGCCGTAGATTCTGGCAGATTCTTTTCTTTTTGCACTTTGGCGACCAGACTATCCATGACCTTGAGAGTTTCGGCGATATTCGTCTGCTCTGGGCCATTTAAGCCAAGCGCTTTGCGAACTTCATCAATTGAGGTGACGTAACGGCCATCGATGATGATGGTGGGGACACCGCCAATTTGGCAAGCCTCTTGCAGTTGGGTAGTACGGCTGAGTTTAGACTGTATCGAAAAGGAGTTATATACGTCAAAAAATTTCTGTTTGTCCAAACCATTTTTTAGCACGAAAGCCATAATGTCTGCATCGCTTCTGAGCTGGTTCCGTTCAACATGAAAAGCGTCAAACACCTTGCTCTGGAATTCTTCCGTTTTGCCTAAGGCTTCCAGCGTGTAATACAACTTTTGCTGCGTGACCAAGTCATGAAAATTCACATGAATTCGTTTGAATAAAATATTCTCGCCCTGCTTTTTTACCCAATCCGCAAGATAAGGTTCGAACGCGCGGCAATGCGGGCAGAAATAACCAAAAAATTCGATGACTTCGACTTTCTTGCCCATTTCAGCGGGCTGTGGCCGTGCCAGGACTTTATATTCCTTACCATTTTCCGGGTTGGCGCTGGAGGCACCGGCTGTTGCGGCAATCAGCCCTAAACTTAAAGCCAAGAATATTTTTCGCAATAATCGCATGGTATTTCCTCGCAGATTGAATCGGTAATTATTTAGTGGTACGAACGACCGCAACATCAACACTATTTTCAGAGAGTTTGGCGCGCATCCGGTTCATCGTTTCCAACTGGCTAAACGGGCCGATACGCACGCGGTAAAGGTTGCCAGTATCCGAAGGCTTTTCGCTGACCTTGGCCTCAAAACCTATCAGTGCCAATTTCGCACGCGCGCTCTCGGCATCAGCCAGTTCGCGGAATGCTCCTGTTTGCAGGAAGTAAATGTATTTCTCGTCACCGCTATCCGCAACTTGTTTTTCAGCAGTTACTGCAGGCGTTTTTATTTCAGGCTTGGCGTCTGGTTTAGTATCAACTGTCTCAGCTGCCTTACTACTGTCAGTAGCTTTGACAAATTCTTTCGCAGCCTCTTTCGCCGCATCTTTATTTCCGTAGAGAGGCTTGTTGGGATCTTGCATTTGCGTTACCGGCACATCTGTCTTATCAGTCTTCCCATTCTTATTGGTGAATGGTGTAGAGGTTTTAGTGATCAATAAAGCGACGGCAACGGCGATACTTAATCCGATGACCAATCCAATAACTACGCCCATAAGCGTACTGCCAAGTTGGCGTGACAAATTTATTTGACGAGAATTCATGTTTCTCCGATGGTGAAATTAATTACATTTTGTTCGGTGCGGATACACCGATTAAGGCCAGACCATTGCGTATTACCTGACGCGTTGCCAACATCAAAGCCAGACGCGCCATCTTGGTCGGCTCATCGTCAACCAGCACCCGTTCTGCATTGTAATAGCTGTGCAACTCACCTGCCAGTTCTCTCAGATAAAATGCCACTTGATGCGGTCCAAGTTCCTCCAATGCCCTTTGCAAAGCTTCGGGATATTCTGCCAGTTTTGCCAGCAATAACGCTTCGCGCGGGGCCACCAACGGTGTTAAATCCACCGTTTGCAGGCCAGCCAAAACATTTTCGTCAGTGCTATATTGCGCCAGCACAGAACAGATACGTGCATGTGCATACTGCACGTAATACACCGGGTTTTCATCCGAGCGCGCCAGTGCGACATCGACATCAAAAACGAATTCTGTATCGGCCTTACGAGAGATCAGGAAGAAGCGTACCGCATCGCGTCCTTTAACGATATCACCGTTACCTGACCATTCGATCAGATCACGCACAGTGACATAAGACCCGGCGCGTTTCGAGATTTTCACCTCGGCGCCATCTTTCATCACGGTGACCATTTTGTGTAAAACGTAATCTGGAAAGCCTTTGGGAATGCCAACGTCGAGCGCCTGCAAGCCAGCCCGAACGCGTGCGATAGTGCCGTGATGGTCACTGCCTTGTATATTGATCGCCTGGGTAAATCCACGCTGCCATTTGACGACGTGATACGCGACATCCGGGACAAAATAAGTATACGTGCCGTCAGATTTTTTCATCACGCGGTCTTTGTCGTCACCATAATCTGTAGTGCGCAGCCAAAGCGCGCCATCCAGCTCATAGGTCTTGCCGGCGGCGATCAAGGCTTGCACCGTAGTATCAACCTTGCCATCAATGTACAAAGATGATTCAAGATAATAATTGTCGAATTTAACGCCGAATGCCAGCAAATCGATGTCTTGCTCTCTGCGCAAATAGGTCACGCTGAAATGCCGGATCGACTCCATATCTTCGATGTCACCGCTAGCGGTAACTGCTGCGCCATCACTAGCCGAGACTGTATCTTTGGCCAGGAAGTCATGTGCTATTTCAGCTATGTAGTCGCCGTTATAGGCAGACTCTGGCCAGCCAGCATCGCCCGGATTAATGCCCTTTGCGCGCGCCTGCACCGATAAGGCCAGATTGCCAATTTGGACGCCCGCATCGTTGTAATAAAACTCGCGGGTGACATCGTAGCTCTGCGCTTGAAACAAGGCAGCCAGCGCATCACCCAAGGCACCTTGCCGTCCATGCCCGACATGTAAAGGGCCTGTAGGGTTGGCGGAAACAAATTCGATCACGACTTTTTTACCTGCGCCACTATTACCGCTACCATATTGCGTAGTCTGCTGCAAAATAGTCTTAACAATCGCTTGTTTCGCAGCCGTGGTGAGGCGGATATTAATGAAACCAGGTCCGGCGATTTCCGCGGACGCAATCAGCGCATTATTTTGACTTAACAGTGTCGCAACAATGGTCTGCGCCAATTCACGTGGATTCTTTTTTAACGGCTTGGCGATCTGCATCGCGATATTGCAGGCAATGTCACCATGTGCTGGATCTCGCGGGCGCTCCAGAAGAACCGTTGGAGCGAGCTCGCTCCCATCCAAGATAGGTTGGATAGCTTTTTGAATAATTTCTAGAATTTCGTTTTTTTGTTGGGCGAGCATGGCTTATCGATTCTTATTTTGCGGTGAAGCAAACACACTATTGATGAACAGCGAACATTATACTGTCTTGACTACGCGAAGTCCTTGGTGCCATAGATGAAACCGTCGATTCCTGTCCATTCCATAAAATTTTATCTAAATAAAATGTACTTATAACAAACTCATTACATGAGTCCAATTCTGATCAAAGTAGCGCAGCCAATTGCTGTCGCGAGCGTGTAGAATAAGTCGTTTTTCCTATTTGGATTTCACATGTGGTTTAAGAATTTACAGATTTTCCGTTTGCCAGCGCCTTTCAAAGTTGACATCGAGCAGTTAAACAGCCAATTGGCGACCCAGGCATTTTCCCAATGCCCCTCTAATGAAATGCAGAGTGAGGGTTGGGCATCTCCGCGTGAAAATGAGCAATTGATACACAGCGTGAATCAACAATTGCTGTTACTTCTATCGACAGAAAAAAAGCTATTGCCGTCCTCCATTATCAACCAGGTCGCAAAAGCAAAGGCTGCCGAATTAGAGGAACAGCAAGGCTTTGCGCCCGGTCGTAAGGCAATGAAAGATTTGAAAGAGCGCGTCATCGATGAATTGTTACCTCGCGCTTTTGGCATCAAGCGCAGTACCTGGGTTTGGATCGATCCTGTAAATGGCTGGTTAGTGATAGATTCGTCCAGCCCGAGCAAAGCCGACGATGTTATCAAGCTTTTATTGAAGTGCACGAAATTGCCATTAGAGAGCCTCCGGGTCAAACTCTCGCCACAAACGGCAATGACAGATTGGTTGTTAGCCGATGAAGCGCCAAAGGGCTTCACCATCGACCAGGACACTGAATTGCGCTCACACACCGAAGATAAAGCGACAGTCCGCTATGTCAACCATTCCCTAGACGCCGATGACGTGCAGCGTCATATCGCCGCCGGTAAGCTATGCACGAAATTAGCCCTCACCTGGAACGACAGAGTTTCTTTCGTGCTGACTGAAAGTTTGGCCTTAAAGCGGATTAAAGCCCTGGACATTCTGGATGAAGACAAGGAAAGCCGGACCAATAATGAAGACGAACGTTTCGATGCCGATTTCGTACTAATGACGTCTGAACTGGCAACGATGATGGACGATCTGGTTTTCGCGCTAGGTGGCGAAATGGAAAGCTTAAAAGCTGCGTAAATCAGTATCGCGATACCTCACTACTTAATTTGGACAAAAAAAGACGAGCAGATTGCTCGTCTTTTTTACATCTACTCAGACAGTAGTCGATGAATTTCGTTATTTTCTTAAAAGAGGCATTCTTGGACGTAAAAATTGAAACAACGATCTATTACTTGATACGGCTGAAACAAAAAAACCGCATTGCTCAAAGTGAGAAATGCGGTTTTTTTGGCTTCATGGCATAGCCTGAAACGTATTGCTGGCGGAGTGGACGGGACTCGAACCCGCGACCCCCGGCGTGACAGGCCGGTAT
>JAZJYB010000129.1:0-13578 GCA_040390685.1 Pseudomonadota bacterium
GGAAGAAGTTCACGCCAGCTATGCAATGGCAGAACAAGCGGATACCGACATCGGCTACAGCAAGAGCCAAAAAGAAGAAGTGAAGCCGCGGCAGGAAGCAATGGTCAAGAGCATTACGCCAGATACTGCACCATTGGTCGAACGCAAAGAAGTAACAGCAGCACCAGCGTTAGTAGCACAGCCAGCGTCAGAAGGCTTTTTTGCGAAGATTTTTAGCTTCTTCTTTTCTAAACCGGCAGAAGCTGTAGTCGTAGCGCCTGTCGTCGAAGAAAAACCACGCCACCCGCGCGACAAAGCTACAGGTGACCGCAACAACCGCAATCGTGGCCGCAACGGACGTGGACGCGATCGTGAAGACCGCCCGGCAAACCCGCGTGCTGACAAAGACGATGCAAATAAAGTTGCATCGCCTGAGCAAGCGCAGACACCAGTTCAACAACAACGCCAACCTAAGCAAGCACGACCACCACGCGAAGAACGTGAAGGTCAAGAGCCTAGGCGCGATCGCCAACCTCGTCAACGTGGTGGCCGCAAAGACAATGCCACTCCTGACGCAAAAGCAGAAGACGCATTACTTAGTGTCGTTTCTGGCAATGTTCCAACGCAAGGCGAGGTTTTCGCTCCAGCTTCAGCTGAAGTTATTAAGACTGACTCTGCAATCGAAGCTACGGCTCCCGGCGTGAACGAAACTGCCGAGCAGGCTGAAGAAGGTCGTCGTCGTCGTCGTCGTGGTGGTCGCAATCGTAACCGTCGTGATCGTGAGACTACAGACGTCAATGAGCATGGCGAAGCTAGTTCAAAAATTGAAGGCGCCGATGCACAACCCGTGTTCATTCCTGTAGCTGAACTGGTGGCTTTAGAGCCTGTTAGCGCTCCGGTTGCCGCTCCGGCGATTGAATTACCAACAACTGTGGTGCTGCCAGCGGAAGTCCACGCAGTGGTTGCTGAACCAATGCCAGCGGCTGTCCAAGCAACTGTAGTAGAAACACCGGCACCAACGCCGACACCAGCACCAGTGGAAGTCCTTGCGCCAGTTCAAGCTAGCCTGGATTTAGTACCGACGCCAGTTGTTGAAACAGTTGAAGCAGTTGCGCTAGTTGCTGAAGCTAGCCCTGCGGTTGAACCGCTTGTTGCAGCTATCGTTGCCCCAGTCGTTACGCCTGCAATCGCAGCAATAATTGCACCGATAACCGCTCCAGCTGCTCCGATTGAAGTCGCAGTTACTGAAGTCACTAAGCCAGCGGTCGTTGCACCTGCACCAATGCCTATCGAGGGATTGAACGCAATGCTAAATCAGGCAGGCCTGGCATTGGCAGGTACAGATCCGGAAAAATTACGCGCAGCTCAGGCAGCAGCGGCGTTAATTGTGCCTCCGGTTCGTGTGCCACGTGAACGCAAACCAGTCGTGCCAGTTTCTTCAGAGCCATTGGTTCTCATGGAAACTAAGAAGTAATTCGAGGTTGCAATAAAAGTTACTATAAAAAACCCGACAGCTTCATGCTCTCGGGTTTTTTTACGTTCAAAACATAAATTGTGACTCGTGCTATCGTACCGTCATACTTGAGCAAAGCGTAAAATTCATCCGTATGAGCGAAAAATTCATCCCAATAGTGGACCACCGAGTTGAGCACCGAGATAGCCGCCAGCAAGCGGCGGGCTTAAGCGTTCCCGCAACTTTAGCGCAGCCGACCGGGCAGGTATTGGATACTTTCGGACGGTCTTTAAATGATCTGCGCATCTCGGTCACCGACCGATGCAATTTCCGCTGTGTGTACTGCATGCCTAAAGAAGTTTTTGACAAAAATTATCTTTTTCTCCCGCAAACATCCCTATTAAGTTTCGAAGAAATTACCCGCGTCGCGAAAATATTTGTTGCCCACGGCGTGACAAAATTAAGGCTCACTGGTGGCGAACCGCTATTGCGAAAAAATATCGAGAAATTGATCGAAATGTTACGCGGACTTTCTACATTTGATGGGCGAGAATTAGATATAACGCTGACCACCAACGGCTCACTTTTAGCGCGCAAGGCGCAAAGTCTGAAGGATGCCGGCTTGACGCGCGTCACCGTCTCACTTGATTCCTTGGATGAAGCAATTTTTAGACAAATGAACGATGTGGATTTTGCGGTTTCCGATGTGCTTGAAGGTATACACGCAGCGCATCTGGCAGGACTTGGCCCCATCAAAGTCAACATGGTGGTGAAGGCCGGATTAAATGATCAAGAGATCGTGCCGATGGCACGATACTTTCAGAATACCCCGCACATCTTGCGCTTCATCGAATACATGGATGTAGGCTCATCCAACGGTTGGCGGCTCGATGACATTGTCTCGTCGGGCGAAATACGCCAACGACTCAATGATGCGGGAATACCGTTGCTGCCAATAGCAGCCAACTACGCCAGTGAAACCGCAGAACGCTGGCGTTATGCCGACAATAGCGGAGAAATTGGCTTCATCTCCAGCGTCACCAATAGCTTCTGTCATGACTGCAGTCGCGCCCGCTTATCGACTGAAGGAAAGCTCTACACCTGTCTATTCGCCACTGAAGGGCACGACCTTCGTGCACTATTACGCGACCAGCAGGCAGCACATTCAGATATCGCGATTTCTAATGTCGTAGCGCAAATATGGCGCGCAAGAAGCGACCGATATTCGGAGCTGCGCAGCCAAAATACAGCAGAGCTATCAGCGCCAAGAAAAAAAATTGAAATGTCGTATATCGGCGGATAACACGACACTTCCAAATTAAGCAAACCAAGAGCAAAAAAATGACGATCATCGACAGACAACAAATTACCGGATTGATACTCGCGGGCGGGCGTGGCACCAGAATGGGACAAGTCGACAAGGGCTTGCAGACTTTCCGGGGCATCCCTATGGCGATGCACATACTCGTATTACTAACACCACAAGTCGGAGCGCTGCTCGTCAACGCGAATCAAAATTTAGCCGCGTATGAAGCCTTCGGCGCTCAGGTCTGGCCCGATCAAATGGAAGGATTCGCCGGCCCTTTAGCTGGCCTGCAAACCGGCCTGGCTCATTGTGAAACCCCGTACCTGGTTTGTGTGCCATGTGATTCGCCTTTTCTACCTACCGATCTGGTGGAGCGATTGTCACAAGCGCTATTGCGCGACGATGCGGACCTTGCCGTTGCGACGACTATCGAAAACCGGGAAGGCCTCAATGTTAAACAGACGCACCCAGTTTTCTCACTAATGAAATCGTCCTTACTGCCGCACCTCAACAAATTTCTCGAGAGCGGCGGGCGCAAAGTCGATGCCTGGTATGCATCGCTGAAGGTAGTTGAAGTCAACTTCGATGACGCTGCGGCATTTCGCAACATCAATACCCTAAATGAGCTCCGAGATTATGAATCGCAATAAGATGACTACGCATGAACCTAAACAATCCAGCTTGCACGATGTTGTAAGTTGCCAGTCAGATTACGATCCCGCAGCACTCCCGGTCGAACAAGCGCAAGAAATTATTCAACAGTTTATCGCGCCGATTCATTCTTCCGAAAAACTAGCGATACGCCAGGCACTGGGTCGCACATTAGCCGAAAATATTATTTCCGGCATCAATGTTCCGGCACACGACAACTCGGCGATGGATGGTTATGCCCTGCGCGGCGCTGACCTCTCTCCAGACCTGGACATTGACTTAAAAATTATTGGCACGGCCTTTGCCGGACGCGCCTTTGATGCTGAAGTAAAGCAAGGCGAATGCGTCCGGATCATGACCGGTGGCCTGATGCCAGCTAACTGCGATACGGTAATTCCACAAGAACTCACTCTCAATGCAAGTGAGATACAAGTCACCATACCTGCCGGAAAAATCAAGCCCGGCGACAACCGTCGCTTAAAAGGCGAAGATCTCAGCCTAGGGAAAACTGCGCTACGCAAAGGAAAAATACTTCGCCCCGCCGACCTCGGTTTACTGGCCTCGCTAGGCGTTGCCGAAGTGCCGGTACAAAGACGATTGCGCGTAGCTTTTTTTTCGACTGGTGATGAACTGCGTTCGCTTGGAGAAAACCTGGACGAAGGCTGCGTCTACGACAGCAATCGCTATACGCTGTACGGCATGCTAGAGCGCCTCGGTTGTGACATGATCGACATGGGCGTCATCAAGGATGAACCTGCAGCGTTAAAGGCAGCCTTTCGCGGTGCCTGCGAAAATGCCGATGCCATCATTACATCAGGTGGCGTCTCAGTTGGAGCTGCCGATTACACCAAACAAATTATGGCCGAATTAGGTGAAGTGGCATTCTGGACTATCGGCATGCGCCCTGGTCGGCCGATGGCATTTGGCAAGATCCACTCACACGGAAAAAGTGCCTACTTATTTGGCTTGCCGGGCAACCCAGTTGCGGTCATGGTCACGTTCTACTTTTTTGTCCGCAATGCGCTGCTGCATATGATGGGTGCTGAGTGCCCGGCCTTACCGCTGGTGCGTGCGACTTCCCAGTTCGCCATCAAAAAACGACCAGGCAGAACGGAATATCAACGGGGCATTGTATCCACTGCAACTGATGGCTCCCTGCAGGTTGTCATCACCGGCTCACAAGGATCTGGAATCTTGCGCTCGATGTCTGAAGCCAACTGCATGGTCGTGTTACACCACGAGCAATCGAATGTACTTGCAGGAGATGCGGTCGATGTATTATTGTTTGAAGGGCTGGTGTAAAAAATCTAACGCCAGCCAATATTTTGATTTTTTTAAACCATTTTTACATCACGCGTTCTTGAACAAAGGTGCTTATTCTGAAACCGCCCGATGCTCATGGCGCATTACATAAGGAAGTGACGATGAACAAATTATTAAAATCTCTGCTACTCGTAGTTGGTATGTCTGCGTTATTGGTCAGTGCAGCGCATGCAAAAGCTGAGCCAAAAAAAGCCTCAATGTCGGCCTCAGCGTCTGCTTCAGCGTCTGCTTCCGCTTCGGCCAAAGCCTCTGCGTCTGCCGCAGCAGCAACACCTGCCGCGTCAACAGAAAAGGTAGCGTTACTGGATATCAACAGCGCAAGCAAGAAGGAATTATCCGAATTACCTAAGATTGGCGAAGCACGCTCAAACGCGATCATTAAGGGTCGTCCGTATACCGGCAAAGATGAATTGGTCAGTAAAAAAATTCTGACGCAAGCGGTCTACGATGGGATTAAAGATTTGGTAATCGCAAGACAAAAGCCAGCAGAAGAGAAAAAGAAATAGGTCATTTTTCAGACTTTCAAAAAACCGGCCTGCTGGGTCGGTTTTTTATTCCGTAATTACAAATTAAACATATAAAGTTGCCGACAATTGTCGCACTTTCAAAAATTGCAATTTTCATCAAATCAAAGAATGAACTTATTGACTAGTTGCTCATCAAAATGGCACGAATCTTTTTGATGGCATCGACAAAACTATGCGATTGAATCTCTCATCCGCTGGATATCAACAAGCTCATTGGCAAACTCAGTGGAAAAATCACGACAGCAAGCAACGCGTATTTGCCGCCTCACTGGCCGTGTTGATCACCGTATTTTTGTCGCTGCAGTTCAACTATCGTTCAAGTAAAAAATCAGGAACCGAGTTTCTGAATCGCCCTTTTACGGTATTGATGCTGCAAATGATTCCGGCACAACGCCCTAAAGTGGAAGATCAGACACCCCCCAAAAAATCAGCAATTAACAAATTGAGATTAATTCCCAACCCTGTCAGGCAAACAGAAAAACTCAGTGACTCAACTGCTGCATTCAGCACTGAAATTACGCCAGCACAAACCAACGAGCAAGCTGTAACGCTGCTGCCCATCAATAGCAAAAGCATAGCCAAAGCCTACAACGACAGCAAGAGCGAGATCCAGAAAATGGCTGAAGCCAGCGGAAAGGAATTGAACACGCCTGGCCAAACTAAATATGACAGATTTCAAACGGCAGCAGAACAGGCAGTGATTCCAGACTGCCTTGCGCCGCAAGAGCCTGGAGGCATTGGTTTGTTAGCGATACCTGTGATTGCCTTTCAGGCGGCGACAGGGAAATGCAAATAGCTAAGTTGCTAATAAATGAAAATTCAATGTCTAGAACGACGAACCTGGTTGCGACAAAAACGCCAATTCCTCAACTGTAGAAACGCGCCCAAGTATTTTATTTCGATGCGGAAAACGCTGAAAGCGCCGTATCACTTCACGATGCCGTAGCGCAAAATTCAGAAAATTATCAAACATGGTCTTATGCTCTGCGCTTGCTTCGCTGGCTAATTGCTCGAACAAAGTGACTGCGTAATCCTGATTCGCCAAAGACTCAGAATGCTCAAAAGGCAGATAAAAAAACACCCGCTGTATCGCTCTCAGGTTTTTATCAAGACCGCTTGCAATTCCAGCTTTAGACAAAGCCAATGCTTTTGCGTCCGAAGCGAAAGCTACTGGCGTGTCGCGGTACATATTTCTGGGAAATTGGTCGCACAATAAAATCAAGGACAAGCACCCATTCGAAGTTGATGCCCAGTCATCCAAATTTCCAGCTAAAGCAGATTCACTCAATGTTGCAAAACGCTGCCTGATCAAAGCATCAAGTGCCTCGTCTTTAGACCACCATAATTTAGCCTGCCTGGCGGCAGTCACGGCATCGTCAGCACCATCGCCAAACCAAAATTCTTGTATGCTCTCTTGCGTTTCCATGAAAAATTCTCCGGGCTAAATGTATTTATAGATCAAGCAATTTTGTGTCAGCAATTTTCATTTAGACAAAGCCATCAACGCCCCGGCGCACCAGTCAAAATATCAAAAATCACCTTAGAAAACATCTTTGCCTTACTAGGATCAGACAAAAGCTGCATCATTTGATTTTTATGCGCATCACCGCTATCCATCACAGCATCGTCCACCGCTTTAGGGAAGTCTCCTAGCATCGCCTGCTCAGGGCTATTGCTGAGTAACTGCCTCATCACCAGTTCGTTCTCGCGCACCTTGTCGCTGATGGTGTTGGCGTAATTCACCATATCCGCCTCGGTCAGTTGGTCGGTGATGAATAGCTCGTTAAGGCGGTACACGATCTGGGATAAAAACTCGACCATCTTATCTTTGGCCTTGGCCGTACCTACTGCGTCGCCAGGTTCTAGCTTGTATTCATCCGACTCTTGCATGATCAAATGTTGTTGGCGGATTTTGGATACGCGGTAGTGGCTTAATACAATACTGCTCAGATCGACCTCATCTTCATCCATGATAGTTTCGCGCAGCATGGGTCTTAGGTTGCGGGCGTACAGGCCTAGTTTTTCTAAGTCTTTGTCGTCGTAATCAACGATCTGTGACATGAACTCATAGAAGCGCACGAAGGTACCTAGATCTTTTTTAAAGATTTCTAGCCCGTCTTTTTCTTTCTTGCACTCTTTAAAGCTGTTCTCTGCATTGGCGATCAATATTGCATCGGCGGTTTTCTTGGTACGTTCAAATATGTCTCTGGCTTGCGCGTAGGCTTCCACTGCATTCTTATAACGTTTCTGCCAGCGCTCTACGGCGGGTTTGCAGATATTAGCAATCGCCGCATTGCTCTTGCTCTTCACAAAAAAGGCATCGCAGAATTGCTCGACTTCTGTCCAGGTAAAGATGCCAGAGGCACGCAGCTTGTCGTTCAGGTCAAATATCAAATCCGGGTCAGACACATCGGCCAGCTCTGCCGTCTGGAAATAAGGTTGAAAGGCTTCCAGTATCTCTTGCGGCTCATTAAAGAAATCGAGAATAAAGGTGCCGGTCTCGGCCTTGCTCGGGTAAATCCGGTTCAGGCGTGACAGGGTTTGCACGCATTCCACTCCGCCCAGCTTTTTGTCCACATACATGGCGCATAGCTTGGGCTGGTCAAAGCCGGTCTGGAATTTATTCGCCACAATCATGACTTGGTAGTCATCGGTGTCAAAGGCTTTGCGCATATCGCGCCCTTTGAGCAGCGGGTTCATGTTCATTTCGGTGAACTTATTGCCTAGCACCGCTTCTGAATTCGGGTCTTTCTCAGTAAATCCCACCTCACCCGAGAACGCCACCATCGCATGTATCTTTTGATAGCCCTGCGTCGTAATGTACTTATCAAAAGCCTGCTTATAGCGCACCGCCTCTTTGCGCGAGCTGGTCACCACCATCGCCTTGGCTTGGCCGTTAAGCAAACCCATCACATGGGTTTTAAAATGCTCGACGATGACTTGCACCTTTTGGCTGATGTTGTAATCGTGCAGGCGCACCCATTGATTCAGCTTAACCTTGGCACGCTTGCTCTCGACTTCTTGATCCGCATCTTTCATCTTCATCGCCAGGTTATAGGCGACTTTGTAATTGGTGTAGTTCTTCAGCACATCGAGAATAAAACCCTCCTCTATCGCCTGGCGCATGCTGTACACATGGAAGGCGGCGGGCTTATTGGTCTTGGATGGTGCTTCATCGGGGTGCGGTAAGCGGCCGAAGAGTTCTAAAGTTTTCGTCTTAGGCGTGGCCGTAAAGGCCAGATAACTCAGGTTTTTGGAGGCGCGGCGCGAGGCCACTGCGGCATCCAGAATATCGTCGGTCGTGAGTTCCGCTTCATCATCGCCCACGCCTTCCACCATCAAAACTTCTTTCAGTTGCCTTGCGGTAGAGCCAGTTTGTGAAGAATGCGCCTCGTCGGCGATCACCACGTAGTTGCGCTCTTTGAGGCTGACGCTGTTTTCTATCGCCTTGAGCACAAACGGAAAGGTTTGTATTGTGACGATAATAATCGGCTGCGAGTTTTCTAAAGCCTTGGCGAGTTTTTCTGATTTAGAGCCATCGCCTTCCTGATTATTAATCCGCCCGACCACACCATCGGTATGTTCAAACAGCGCGATGGTGTCTTGCAACTGCGCATCTAACACCGTGCGGTCAGTCACCACAATCACCGAATGAAATTGTTTATTGCCCTTGGCGTCATACAGCGAAGACAGCTGATGCGCGGCCCAGGCGATAGAATTCGATTTACCTGAACCGGCGCTGTGCTGGATCAGATACTTTTGCCCCGGCCCTTCAAGACGTGCCGCCGCCAACAATTTATTCACCACATCCCACTGGTGATAACGTGGGAAGATCAAGCTTTCTTTCTTGTACTTACGCCCTTCCCAGTCTTCTTTTTCTTCTATCTGCAAATGCACATAACGCGCCAAAATTGTCAGCAGGTTTTTCGGTAGTAGGACTTCATTCCAGAGATAATCGGTGGCGTATTGCGTCACTACTTCCGGCACATCATTTCCCGCGCCGCCTTCCTTTGTTCCCTTATTAAACGGCAAGAAATAAGTGTCGTCACCTTCCAGCCGCGTCGCCATATACACCTCGTACTGGCTCACGGCAAAATGCACCAGCGCACCGCGCTTAAAACTCAGTAAGGGTTCTGGTTTTTTGGTAATGGGGTCAATCGGCAAGCGGGTGGTGCGATACTGCTTCATCGCGTTATGCACGGCTTGCTTAAATTCTGATTTCAGCTCCAGCGTGGCGACCGGTATACCATTCACGAACAAGACCAGATCGATGCGCCATGCCTTGGCAAATTCGTCATTCCCGCGCTTATTCCCGTCATTCCCGCGCAGGCGGGAATCCAGTTCATTCTCTACGCGCAGCGTCAAATCTGCCGTGCTTGGCACGGTGGATACTGCTGGATCCCCGACAACAACACTCGGGGATGACGATGTTTGATGGGATGACGAAGTCGAATTTACTTTCGCCCAAGGGCTATACACCAGCTCAGGCACCACACGCAGGCGGTTTTGCTGGTAGCGCGCCAAGGTATCCGGGTTCAGCTCATGTTCAGGCGCAAACTGGCACAGCGAGAAGCGCGTACCGCGATCGCGCAACTCATGGCGCAACACGCCCAGTGTGCCAAAGGTGCGCATCTCCGTATTCGCCGCATTCGGGTTGGCCTTATTCAGTTGCGTGGCCACCCGTTCCAAAAACTTTTGTTCAGGGTCATGCGGGTAAAGCGCCCTAAACTTTTGCCATTGCTCGTCTTGCGTGTCTTTGACAAAACCCAGCACATCTTCCGGATACAAGGCCAGCTCGCGGTTGTAGTGTTCGGCTTTGCCGAGTAGCCAGCCATTCGCCAGCAATTGCGCGATCATGTCATTCTGGAAGGTGAGTTCGTTGGCTTTACTCATGATTACGCTCTATTTCCTTGATTCATTTTGCATCACTCTTTTTCTCTGCCAATTGTTGTTGCACACGAAACCGTTCGCGTTCTAGTTCTTGTTTTAATTCGGCTTCGCTAGGAAGTTCGGTGAGATATTTCGAGCTAAACAATTGTTGGCTGTCTTTGAGTACGGAATACTTAGCGACCGTATGATTGTTCTCGCTGCATAAAATCAAACCAATGGTGGGGTTATCATCGGCACGGCGTTTTTGCTCTTCATACAGGCGCACATACATATCCATTTGCCCCACATCTTGATGGCTAAGTTTGTTCAGCTTTAAGTCAATGAGCAAGAAACATTTCAAGTGGAAGTTGTAAAACACCAGATCAATAAAGTAATCGCCATCCTCAGTTTTTATGCGCTGTTGCCGCTCGACAAATGCGAAGCCTTTACCCAGCTCTAATAAAAATTGTTGCAAATTATTGATGATGCCATTTTCCAAATCGGCCTCTTGGTAAGAACCGCTG
This sequence comes from Pseudomonadota bacterium, assembly GCA_040390685.1. GTDB lineage: Bacteria > Pseudomonadota > Gammaproteobacteria > Burkholderiales > Burkholderiaceae_D > Undibacterium. Next base: position 10,633 of record JAZJYB010000129.1, read on the forward strand.
TCCAAATTCAGAAAATCTAAAATATAAGGATCACGCAAATAATCTTTGGGATTCATTTGCAGCGCATCGGTATGGACTTTAGCCTCTGCCTCGACCGGTAAGCGCTCTTTACTTGCCAGCAGGCGTTCATAATAGAGCACGCCGATTTGACGCTCCAATGCCCGCGCACTCCAGCCCTGCGTAATTGTTTCTCGTTCATACCACTCGCGTGCGCTGGGGTTGTCGATGCGAATTAGGTAACGGTAATGCGTCCAACTTAATTCGAGACGCACTGCGTCTCGAATTGGAAAAGCCTGATAAAAACGGCGCATCGACCGCAGATTCGTCACATCGAAGCCTTTGCCAAACTCATCCGTAAGACGTGCGCTCAGTTGCTCCAGCTGTTGCTTACCGTATTCAGCTCGCGCGTCTCCCTGCTGCTCATCTTCAACAATCAGGCGGCCGATGTGCCAATAGGTTTGCACCATCGCGCTATTCACGCTGCGCAAGATTTGCTGACGCGCTTGCTGGACTAGCTCACGAATGGCTAGCAACAAGGGGTTTTGCGGTGCGATCTGATTCATAGCACTAACTCCTTTGTAGAGTCTATGGCAGGCTGCCAATCACGCACATCGATTTTTCCGGTGACGGCGGCGGAAATTAGCGCTGTGCGACGTTCTTGTAAAAACTCGATCTGCTTTTTCCCATTGATTTCGAGTAAATCAAATTTCCCTAACTGTAAAGTGATAAACGCAATAATTTTCTTTCGCTCATCTTTGGGCGGAATTATTAATGGGGTTTCTTTAATATTTGTAGATGAAATTGATGCTAAATTTGTACTCTGCTTCGCAACGCAGTAAAAATGATATTTGGCGTACGCAGCACGAGTTACGAGATCCAACCATTCAGGTTCTACTTCTGTAGGGCGAATTGCAAAAACATGATTTTGATGAATACAAGGAACAATTTCGGATCTCCAGACAGCTCCTCGGCCAAGCTTATCGTTGTCGCCACCTTCATTCATCAACACATCGCCATCCTTTAATGCATATCGCTCCAATTGCTCAGGCTCAATCTGAATTAAATGCACTTCTGATAAATTCAAAAATCCATCTTGAACATTCGCCACCCGAAGCATTGGAACTTCAATAGTCTGCCTACCTGTTAAATCTTTTCCTTTAGGTATACCTGACTGTAATTTCGCTGAGTGCTTCAATCGCCTTACGTTCCAATGCGTCGGTACTTCACCTAACCACTCCACGCCTGAGTCGCGCATGGGGGCGTTGGGGTTGAGGCCTTTGGTGACGGCATGACTAATCACTGCCTGCCGCTTTTCTTTGAGCAGCTTGATCAGCCCTTGCTGCTTCGCTATCAGGGTATCGATCTTGGCGGTTTCGTGGTCGAGAAAGTTAGCGATTTTTTCGCGCTCATTGAGCGCGGGGAGCCAAATATCAATTCCTCTTAAGATCGCTTGAGTAATACTAAAAACCTTCACTCCTTTAACCGCATGCCTAATCTGCGTTCTCAACTCTTTAGAGTCAAATAGGTACGCATAAAATCGGTAGCTTTGCCTATTGTTAGGACGAACAATAATAGTGTGATAGCCAGCAAACACAGTTTGATCAACGATTAACTGCGTAAAATTTCCTGATCCATCAATATCTTCCGAAGTGTCTGCGAAGATTAAATCTCCCTTTGACAGCAGAGAATTTTGAGAGGAAATTAAATACTGTTCACTTACACATTTGAGTGCGTGAATTGCTGGATCAACTTCAAATCCATATCTTGAATGAACTTCGCCATAGTTCACACACGGCACGCCTTCATCCTGTAAGTTCTCCTTGGTAATCGTCAACCCTTTATCAAACGAGAACATATAGCGTACCTTGCTAGTACCCCAATGTACTGGTATTTTTTCCAACCACGCGATTCCAGAATCCTTATATTCAGCATAAGCCTTATACCGACTCATAGCCCCTCCTCCTGCGCAATATTGAGCAGATAAAACTCATGCAGTTTCGCTTGCAGCAGTTTTTTATCGGGTAACTGGGTTTGGTATTCGGCGATCATGGCCGGTGACAGGCTGCGGCTGAGCGCGTATTCGACCACTTCATCATCTTTGCTGGCGCACAGCAGCACGCCAATGGCGGGGTTTTCATGGGCTTTGCGGTGGTCGCGGTCCAGGGCTTCGAGGTAGAAATTGAGTTGCCCTAAATGCGCGGGGCTAAAGCGATCTACTTTGAGTTCGATCGCCACCAAAGCATTGAGACCGCGATGAAAAAACAGCAGATCGATGGCGAAATCTTGTTTGCCCACTTGCACGGGATATTCGCTACCGACAAAACAAAAGTCGCGCCCCAGCTCGATCAAGAATTGTTTGAGCTTGCCGATTAAGCCTTGCTGTAAATTGGCCTCGCTGTGATCTTGTGGCAGGTTTAAGAAATCGACGATGTAGCTGTCCTTGAAGACATGCATGGCTTCCGGTTGCGTTTCTCTCAACACTGTTGAGAGTTTTACTGGATTTAAGATCATGCGCTCAAATAAGGCTGTATTGAACTGCCGCTCGAGCTCACGCTTGCTCCATCGCTCCTGGATTGCCATGCGTAAGTAAAATTCTCGCTCTTCAGGGCGTTTACTTCGGCCAAGAATGATCAGGTTATGGGTCCACGGCAATTGTCGCACCAGTGGCGCGACAATTTGATCATTTTGATAAGTTTCATAAAACTGGCGCATACGGAACAAATTGGAGCTGGTAAATCCTCTTAAATTCGGCTGTGTCACCGCTAGATGTTGAGCCAATTGCCGAATGACGCCATCGCCCCATTCTGCGGCTTTAAGCTTATTACTCATATACGCGCCGACTTGCCAATACAGCTCAATTAGGGTGGTGTTGACGGCTTGGTAAGCATGCTGCCGCGCGGCCGCGATCCGATCACGGGAAGGTGACGAAGTTGGACAACGAGATTG
>JAZJYB010000130.1:0-4239 GCA_040390685.1 Pseudomonadota bacterium
TTGATGGTGCACATCTGGCCAAGCTTCATCAAATGCTTAATGACTTCAGATGCTTTAACCGACATTTTATGTGCCAGTTCTGCGACCGTAATGGTCTCAGGAACATACACGTCTTTGACAACTGCCTCAACTGGCACCTGGAAATTTGATTGCTCGTCTGCTTGATTAGAACGACGACCTTTAGGTCCGCCTTTCCAGCCATCACGGCCAGTTGGTGCGTTTCCGCGGGTCTTGATACCACCGCGTTTTTTAGCGTCATCTTGCCAGGTAGAAGAAACATTGGCAGATTTGATCGATTTTTTATCGACGACTGCACCAGCTACTGGCTTTACTTCTTTCTTGTCGCCAGCGGCTTTTTTCTCGGCTACTTTTTTATCCGTTGGCTTATGTAAAGTGCCCGCAGCAACGACTGGTGCGGCAACGACCGGCGCTGCGACCTTAGGTCTACGAGCAGCGTCCATCATTTCTTTGATTTGAGCGACTTCGTCAGCGACTTTTTTACGTGCAAGGTCATTCGCAGCGGCTTGCAATGCAGCTTCTTTAGCATCGGCTACAGCTTTTTTCTTGGCGTCTTCAGTCGCTTTTTTCTTCGCATCTTCAGCTGCTTTTTTCTTCGCATCTTCAGCTGCTTTTTTCTTCGCATCTTCAGCCGCAACACGCTTCTCTTCATCCTCAGATGAAACAGGTGCTACAACAGGAGCAGATTTCGCAGGTGCTTTTGCTGCGGCAGCTTTTGCCGCTTTTGCAGGTGCTTTTGCAGCGACGTTGAGTGCAGCAGCTTCAGAGACGGCCGCATGCTCAGCTTTGAGCTTTTCAGCTTCCGCTTTTGCAACAAGCTCAGCTGCCTTTTCCAAATCACGCAATACATTTGCCTGTGATTCTTTTTCGGCTTCCAATTTAGCCAGATACGCTTGCTTCTCGATCAATTCAGCTTCTTGATGCGCAATCAATTCTGCTTGCTTGCGCTCTTCCGCCTCAAGACGTTCAACTTCAGCAGGATCAACAGCTACAACCGGACGCTCAGCTTGTTCTTCAGGAGCACTTTCATCACGTTTAACAAAAGTGCGTTTCTTGCGCACTTCTACCTGGATCGTACGCGACTTGCCTGTGGCATCCGCTTGTTTGATCTCAGTATTTTCTTTACGCGTTAAAGTGATTTTTTTCTTATCAGCACCCGCAGCAACACCGTGCGAACGCTGTAAGTGTCCAAGCAACTTATCTTTGTCTTCTTTTGACAGCACATCGGACGTCGAGCTTTTACTAACGCCCGCGGCATGCAATTGCGTGAGCAGCAAATCCGCTGACATCTTCAGCTCGGTGGCAAATTGAGCTACATTATTACTCGCCATTCAGTCCTCTTTTTCTCTGTGCGCTTGTTGAAACGCGTAAATATGATTATTGTATTTTGCAAACGTCGTGATTTAATTTGCTTCTACGAGTTTCCAGGCTGAGGCCAACAGGGCCTTGGCATGCTCATCATATTTAGCGTCGATAAGTTTCATCTCATCGTCAGTCACATCTTCAAATGCTTCTTTTATCAATTGGCGCGCACGTTCAGCTGACAATGCCAAAATCGCTCCAAACTCGTCATACGCCAGGCCGCCAAAAGCCGCCAGCGTTTTGATACCTGCCAAGCCTAATTTACCAGCAGTGACCCTACTCATGCCTTCAAGATTAATGAGGGCATCTTCAACGCCATCAACACCTTCTTCTGAAGCGATTGCCTCAGTGAGCAAGGCATCTCTTGCACGATTACGTAATTCATTAACTGTATCTTCATCCAATGCTTCGATTTCCATCATTTCACTGATAGGCACGTAAGCAATTTCTTCCAGACTACAGAATCCTTCATCAACCAGAATGTCTGCAACTTCCTGATCAACGTCGAGTTTTTCCATGAACAGCGCGCGAATGCCGGCAGTTTCTTGCTCAGCTTTATTGGCTGATTCTTCGGCTGTCATGATATTGATTTTCCAGCCGGTCAACTCTGCAGCCAGACGCACGTTTTGACCGCTACGGCCAATCGCTATCGCCAGATTTTCGTCATCGACAACTACATCCATGCAATGCTTTTCTTCGTCAACCATAATTGAAGAAACGTTGGCAGGAGCCAAGGCACCGATCACGAATTGCGCCGGGTCTTCAGACCACAAGACGATATCAACACGCTCACCACCAAGCTCGCCAGTCACGGCTTGTACGCGTGAACCACGCATACCAACACAAGTTCCGATAGGGTCAATGCGCTTGTCATCCGTATGCACGGCGATTTTTGCACGCACACCAGCATCACGTGCCGCTGATTTAATGATGAGTGAACCTTGTTCGATTTCTGGCACTTCCAGCTCGAACAATTTCATAATAAATTCTGGTGCCGTGCGCGACAAAATAACTTGCGGGCCACGGGCATTGCGATCGATACGTAAAATAAACGCGCGAACTCTATCGCCGACACGGAGATTTTCTTTTGGAATCATCTGGTCGCGTGGCAAACGCGCTTCAATCTTACCTGACTCAACCACCGCTTCACCGCGCTCCATGCGCTTGATGGTACCGGTAACCAAGGAATCGCCGCGCTCTAAAAAGTCAGCCAAAATCTGCTCGCGCTCAGCATCACGAATACGCTGCAGAACAACCTGCTTGGTATCTTGCGCAAAACGACGGCCAAGTTCAACGGATTCTATTGGCTCTTCGATGTATTCATCCACTTCGATATCGGCGTATTGCTCAACCGCCTCGAAATGCAGAATCTCTTGATCCGGCAATTGCAAACCAGCCTCATCGGCAACTACGTGCCAACGGCGGAAAGACTTATATTCGCCAGTATCACGATCGACTTCAACACGAATATCGACTTCACCTTCATAGCGCTTTTTGGTAGCCTGCGCCAATGCGTGCTCCAAGGCTCCGAAGACGATATCTTCATCGACGTTTTTTTCACGCGCCAGCACATCAACCAATAATAAAACTTCGCGACTCATGCTTTGCGACTCCTAAAATTCACTTGCGGCACCAAGCGTGCCTTATCAACATCAGCGAGCGTAAATTCCAACATTGCCGCGCCGTCTTTTCCTTCAAATTCCAATCTTAAGGTGTCGCCTTCACACTCCAGCAACACACCTTCAAACGTCTTGCGATTATTCGAATCTGGCATAGGCAAACGCAACTTAACTGTTGCAACCTCACCAGTAAAACGAACAAAATCCGAAAATTTTCTGAGAGGGCGATCAAGACCGGGTGAAGAAATCTCCAGCCGCTCATAATTTACTTCCTCAACGGTTAATACATGTGACAACTGATGACTCACTTTCGCGCAATCCTCAACTGTCACATTGCCTTTTTCCAAATCCGCCGGCAAAAAGTCGATATAGACTCTAAACAAACCACGCTCGGCTTGTTCAAAATCCACCAGGTCGTAACCTGTACCATTCACGGTTTTTTCTATTAATTCCAGCAAGTGCAAGGCCATTCTCCGAAAACACAAACTTCCCCAGCCACAAAAAGCGCTTCACAAAAGAAAAATGGGCACCAGCCCATCATTCTTTAGCGCCCCGCATACAAACATGCCAAGGTAAAATCTGCTAACCCCAAGATTATAAACGATTATTTACACGGTCGCAATGAAACACAAGTAAATACACCAACAAAACGACGTTTATGCACCGCGGGAGCGTCGACGTGCTGCTATACCTTGACCGATCGCCTGGCCACTACCGCGCGTAGTACTTCCACGCCTAGCTTGCCCTGTACTTGGGAAGCCCAGCGCCGTTTGCATAGGATCAGGCTGACGGCTACGCTTCTTACCGCCTTCGCCGCCCGCAGAATTTCCATTGCGCTCATTACCAAAATCATTGCCATTGCGTGCGCCGCCGTTAGAATCGCCGCGTGGCGCAGAGCCATAAGTTCTTCCCTGAGGTTTATCAAAAGGACGACCGGCTGGCTTATCAAAAGGATTGACATTGCGCCCCTTATTGCCATTGGCCGGCTGCCTATTTCCGCGCTCACCGCCTTCAGATTTCTCTCCGGCTACTTTTTCCAAGCCACTAATTTTTAACAAGCTGCGCACCGCATCTTCACCCAACTCATCCCAACGACCGCGCTTTAAACCGGATGGCAGTGTCATCACGCCATAACGGGTACGGATAAGACGTGAAACTGTCAAACCAACCGCCTCAAACATCCTGCGCACTTCACGATTACGGCCTTCGCCGATCACAACGCGGTACCACTTATTCACAC
>JAZJYB010000131.1:0-17350 GCA_040390685.1 Pseudomonadota bacterium
TGAACATTTCGATAGGGAATGGAACATCTTTAACATTCATTCCACGTTGTGCCATGTCTTGCCGAGTCATTTCAGCTAAACGTTCAGCATCTTGAGCAACCAGGGCCTGAGGGACTTCAAATTCAACTGCTTTGACCAATGCATCCATCACGCTGTCTTTGGTTTTCGCTTTTACGCGACCTTTGACTTCACGTTCCAGGTTGTCCTTAATATCATTGCGCATCTTAACCAGGTCACCGTCTTCAACGCCCAACATTTTGGCGAATTCAGCATCTACCTCGGGCAAGTGTGCCCACTCGAGATTTTTCAACACTATCGTGAACTCTGCAGTTTTTCCGGCCACATCTTTGCCATGATAATCTTCAGGGAAAGACAGTGGGAAAGTCTTGCTTTCACCAAGCTTCATACCAATAGTTGCCGCCTCAAACTCAGGCAACATACGGCCTTCACCTAACACGTAGGTAAAATTGTCTGCTTTACCACCAGCAAATTCAATGCCGTCAACTTTGCCAACGAAATCCAAAGTGGCGCGATCATTAATTTGTGCAGTCTGATCAGCTCCGCCATCGCCATGTGCGCTTTGTTCGCCTTTAACGTGATAATGCACACGTTGCTTACGTAAAATATCGATAGTTTTATCTATTTCAGCATCAGTAACATCAGTCTTGACTTGCTCGACTTCCGCAGATGACAAGTCACCGACGACGAATTCTGGATACACTTCGAAAGTTGCATTGAAAGCCAAGTTACCTTCGGCAACATCGCTACCAGATTTTGGTTCAATTTTTGGGTAACCAGCGACACGTAATTTATTATCATTCGCTGCGTTACTAAACGCTTGACCGACTTTGTCGTTCAGCACTTCATTTTCAACTTGATAGCCGTATTGCGCAGCAACCATTTTCATCGGCACTTTACCTGGGCGAAAACCAGGTGCTTTTGCTGTGCGAGCACGCACTTTCAAACGCTTCTCAACTTCAGATTGCATTTCTGCTATCGGAAAGGAGATAGTGATACGACGCGCTAATTTATCTAAAGTTTCGACTGCAGTTGCCATGAAAATCGTCCAAATATAAAAAAAATTCTGTGGTGCGAGAAGGGGGACTCGAACCCCCACACCATTACTGGCGCCAGGACCTAAACCTGGTGCGTCTACCAATTCCGCCATCCTCGCAGGATGAAAATACTTACACATCAAACCAGCACAAAAGCAAAAGGCGACCCGAAAATCAAGTGTCGCCCATTACTAGAATATGTGGCATTTCAACTTCAGTCGCATATTCTACTGGATTTTAACGCCTTTAGTGGCGTTTTTTTCGTATTGATTTACCAATAGGCTTTACATGTGAGAACTTCAATCAAAATACCCTATTTCAAACTGGCTTCTTCACCCGAAACCACGCCGCATATAAAGCGGGGAGGAAAAGTAAAGTCAAGGCTGTAGCGATTATCAATCCACCCATGATTGCGACCGCCATTGGCCCCCAGAACACTGAGCGCGATAGCGGTATCATCGCCAACACCGCTGCGGCCGCCGTCAATATAATCGGCCTAAAACGCCTGACGGCTGATTCCACAATCGCATCCCATGCAGGAGCGCCAGCTTCCCTATCCTGCTCGATTTGATCGATTAAAATCACAGAATTTCGAATAATCATCCCGAACAGCGCAATGACACCCAACTGCGCAACAAACCCAAACGGCCTTTGCAATAATAATAATGCCATTGCTGCGCCGGCCACGCCCAGCGGTCCAGTTAAGAAAACCAAAAGAGCGCGCGAGAAACTATGCAACTGCAACATCAGCAAAGTAAAAATAATGAAAATAACTAATGGAACGTTCGCAGCAATTGACTCTTGCGCCTTGCCACTGTCTGCCGCAGCACCAGCCAATTCAATTTTATAACCCGGCAAAAGACTAGCGCGTATTAAATCAAGTTTAGGCGAAATTTGCGATGAGACTGTTGGCCCCTGAATTCCATCAGCGACGTCTGATTGCACAGTCACAGCCCATTCACGCCCTTCTCGCCATACGACCCCAGGCTCCCACACCATAGAAATATGCGCCAACTGGGAGAGCGGAACGGATTTACCACTCGCGGTCGGAATATTTGCGTTACTTAAAGCGTTGATAGTTGAACGTTCATCAACAGGTTGACGAACGACAATATCAATTAATTTATTGGCATCTCTAAACTGCCCAACTGTGGTCCCGGTCAAAATTGTATTGGCAGCGCGCATGACATTTTGCGAAGTCACGCCTAATGCACGCAACTTATCCTGATCCATGTCAATCCGAACAACTTTTACGGACTCGTTCCAATTGTCATTTACTCCAACGGTATTCTGGTTAGCACGCATGACTTCTTTGACGCGATCTGCGATTTCACGCACTTTACTAACTTCTTGACCAGTCACGCGAAATTGCACTGGGTAAGGTACTGGCGGCCCATTCGGCAATAATTTCACCCGTCCACGCACCTCAGGAAAATCAGTCTTGAATGCCTGGATTATTTTCAAACGTAGCGCCGCACGCGCTTTTAAATTTTTCGGCAACACAACAATTTGTGCAACGTTTGTTTGAGGAAAAATCTGATCCAGTGGCAAATAAAAGCGCGGACTTCCTGTGCCAACATAACTGGTCACACTTTCCACACCCTCTTGTTTCTGCATAAACGCTTCAAATTTTTTCGCCTGCGCCTCAGTCGCAACAAATGCTGTTCCCTCTGGCATCCATAGCTCAACCATCAGTTCCGGGCGACTAGAATCTGGGAAAAATTGTTGTTCGATAAATTTAAAACCAAAAACACCAAGACCAAATACCAGCAAGGTAACGAGAATTGTCGTTTTGCGCCATTCAACACACCAATTTACCAAGGCACGGAATCGATTGTAGAAGGGAGTATTAAACAATTCGTGATGTCCATCTGCCGAAGAGGATGGTTTCACTTTCAATAAAAGATAGCCCAAATACGGTGTAAATAACACTGCCACCAGCCATGAAATAATTAATGCCAGCGAGTTCACGGAAAACATAGAAAATGTGTATTCGCCAGCAGCAGACTGCGCCAAGCCAATTGGCAGAAATCCGGCTGCGGTAATCAAAGTCCCGGTCAGCATAGGCATTGCGGTGGAAGTATAGGCAAAGGTTGCAGCATCAAAACGCGAAAAGCCTTCTTCCATTTTGCGCACCATCATTTCGACTGCGATGATGGCATCGTCGACCAGAAGTCCTAGAGCAATGATCAAAGCGCCGAGCGAGATTTTATGCAAGTCGATGTCCAACATGCGCATGAACAAAAAAGTCACCGCCAAAACTAATGGTATGGTCAATCCGACGACCAGACCCGGTCTAAAATCGAGTCTGAATGGCTTAGTATGCAAGCCTAGTGCCAGGAAGCTCACTGCTAAAACAATCACAACCGCCTCAATCAAGGTATTCACAAATTCACCGACCGAAGATTTCACCATCTTGGGCTGATCTGAAACGCGTTCGATTTGTATGCCGATTGGTAATTTGCTTTTCAGAGAACTCATTTCAACTTCGAGATGTTTACCGAGTTCAATAATATTTCCGCCCTTCTCCATCGAAATACCTAAACCGATCACTTCCTTGCCATTAAAGCGCATCTTGTCTTGTGGCGGATTTTTATATTCCCGCTTAATCGTTGCAAAATCACCCAACCGAAATGCCGTTCCATTGGCACGAAGTTGTAAATTTTCAAGATCTTTTACACTCATTAAGGCGCCAGAGATACGCACTTGCAGGTTATCGGTCGATGTCGTCAAAATACCCGTTGCCTCAATCGTATTTTGTGAATTAATCTGACCGACGATGACATCAAAAGGCACGCCAAGTTGAGAGAATTTTTTCTGTGAAAATTCAATATTTATTTTCTCGTCCTGCACGCCAAATAATTCAACTTTAGAGACGGTAGGAATGAGCAAGAATTGTTGCCGCACAAAGTCGGCATATTCTTTCACTTGTTCATAGGTGAAGCCGTCACCAGACAACGCGAATATGGAACCATAGGTATCACCAAATTCATCATTAAAGAATGGACCGATCACACCAGCTGGCAAACTTCCCTTAATGTCACCTATTTTCTTTCGGGCCTGATACCAGGATTGCGCGGTATCTTTCGGCGGAGTTGATTCGCGTAATTGAAGAATGATTACGGTTTCACCAGGCTTAGAGTAACTGCGAATTTTGTCAATATAAGGCACTTCTTGCAGCTTTTTTTCCAGCTTATCGGTTACTTGATCGGCCATTTGCAATGCGGTAGCACCTGGCCATATCGCCCGCACCACCATCGCCCTAAAGGTAAATGGCGGATCTTCGTCTTGCCCAAGTCGCGCATAACTAAAAATTCCACCCAACAATAGCGCGACGATCAGATACCGAGTAAGCGGAATATGTTCTAAGGCCCAACGTGAAAGATTAAAGCCACGGGAGGAATCGCTCATTTTGCAACTCCGGCTTCATCATTCTTCTTTGCGACCGAATTTTGCTCATGATCAGTGACTGGATCTACGCCCAGAATCGTCACTTTTTGTCCAGGCTTGAGTAAATTCACTCCCGCTGTTACTACTGTCTGGCCCACACCAACACCGCCGGCCAATAGCACGTCCTGACCAGAGGAGCCAGCCAATTGCACGGGTAACATTTTGACTGCACCGCTCTCAACAACCCAGACGAAGGTGGCATTTTTTTCCTGAAATAAGGCAGTCATTGGCACTTTAATCATTGCATTCGGATTTTTTGCGATAAAGGAAACTGCTGCAGTCATGCCAAGTTTGATATTTTTCGCGGCCGATGGAAGCGCCAGTTTGGCGGTATATGTCCGGGTCACTGGATCTGCTATTGGGGATAGTTCACGCAGGGTTGCAACAATCTCTTCTGCAGGATTCACCCACAAACGGACACGGATATCCTTAATCGCACGTATAGTATTTACCTTATCTTCGGGGATACCAATGACCACATCCATTTCCCCTCCTTGTGCCACACGCATGACTGGCGATCCAGCTGCTACAACCTGCCCCGCTTCCACATCAATCGCTGTCACGACGCCATCGACATCTGAAATCAAGCTTGTATATGCCGCTTGATTTGATTGATTTTTAAACGCCGCCAATGCTTGTTCATAGCTAGATTGTGCCGCTTTATATGCTGTTTCTTTCGATTCCAACACTGCCGACGCGACAAAATTTTTCTCGCGCAACTCTTGATAGCGCTTATATTCAGCTTTTGCCAAATCGCGGTTACTTTCAGCTGCGCTCAAACCCGCTTTTGCCTGAGTCTGGGCTAAAGCCAAATCTTGCGGGTCAAGTTGCATCAGCACTTGACCACGTTTAACTGGTGTACCGACGTCCACGTGGCGGGCGATAATTTTCCCACTGACACGAAAGCCTAATTTTGACTCTATCCGTGGACGAACTTCCCCTGAAAATTCCGCCGAAATGTCAGCATTATCAGTAACAACTTTAATCGCTCGCACTGGACGAATATCTTCGGCTTTTTCCACAGTCTTTGAGCAAGCAGTGAGCAAACTCAGGCCAAGCGCCACAACTATCAGGGTTGTTGTGCGCGCCTTTCGGCGTTGTTCTGATCGAAGCAAAACTTGCGAGAGATTGCGCTTTGGTGATGTAAGCATGAGAGTTTTCCTTTACTATTCTTGCACAAGATCAGGCCATGACATTGGCACAAGCAAATACTCAGTAAATAACCGGGTATTTTTGTCAAACCAAACTGATCGTTAATTAAATGGATATTTTTACAAGCCATCTATTCCAATTACAGCTAAAGTCAAATTACTGACTCTTGGGTTATTAATTATAATGTAGCTCTATTTATTTGCCAATGACTTTCGAGTCATTTATTTTTCTCATTCAAAACATGTCAGTAGATCACTACGAAAATTTCCCTGTCGCATCATTTCTTATGCCAGCTCGTTTGAAGCCAGCAGTAGTGGCCATATATGCATTTGCCAGAACTGCGGACGACATTGCCGATGAAGGAGATGCGACGCCCGAGCAACGTTACCTTGCTTTAGATCAGTACGACAAAGAATTAGTTAACATTCAAATAAATATTGAGAGTCAAAATAAATTATTTCAATCGCTCGCAACCCACATACGTACACATCAACTGCCAATTTCAGCATTTCATGATTTGATTTCCGCATTTAAGCAGGACGTTTACACAAAAAGATATGAAACATATGATGATCTGCTTGATTATTGCCGGCGCTCGGCCAATCCTGTCGGCACAATTATGTTACACCTGTACCAAGCTGAAACAGCGCAAAACCTGAAAGACTCTGACGCAATTTGCTCGGCACTACAGTTGATTAATTTCTGGCAGGACATTGCCATTGATTGGCAAAAACAAAGGATCTATGTGCCGCTAGAAGATTTACTTCGCTTTAAGATAACTGAACAACAAATTGAATCCAGAATCGTCGATGCCAATTGGCAAGAAATGATGCAATTTCAAATTCTAAGAACACGTACATTGATGATCAGTGGAAGCCCACTTTGCAAACGATTACCTGGCAGAATTGGCTGGGAACTCAGGCTAGTAGTGCAAGGTGGCCTGCGTATACTTGAACGACTTGAGAAGGTGAATGGAGATATTTTTCAACGCCGCCCAAAACTAAAGAGTATGGATTGGTTGTTTGTAATTTGGCGCGCTGTATGGATGTAAGACATCCTAATTTAGGCTGGCACTTGCCGTACAAATGGAGACCTCTTGGCACAAGACAAATACGGAACTCAAACGTCTGAATCATATCAAACTTTAAATCATTGGAATTTCAAATTTGTATTGTATTAGCGAGGCAAATCGACTTACCATTCACGCACGATTTAGACTTTACTAACAAAATTCATATGCAAACTTTTATTAAACGTCTTGGTCTGCTACTTTGTATATTGCCTCTCAACGCTTGTACAGTCTTGGCGGTAGCTGATGCAGTTGTTTCTACCACGGTAAAAGTTGGCAGTGCAGTCGTTGGCACGGCAATTGACGTTACTAAAGCAGGTGTTCATGCGGTGACGAGCAGCGATAGTGATGATGACAAAAAAACCGAAAAAAAATGACCGTTAGCAACCATAATCTTTTTCAACCATCCCATATATTTAGCCAGCTTAACATGCCCACCGAACAGCAAATTGCCACGCATCGCAAAGCGCAAACTGCAGCAAAAACTGTACTCGACAGTTTGACAGGCGTAATTACAGCAAATGACACTGAGCAAAGTATTGCGCGCAAAGCGCATGATATGTTAAGTGCACTTGGTTATCCTGAAACATGGTATTACCACTGCCCCGCCCTAGTCTTATTAGGATCACGAAGTTGTCTTTCAATTTCTGGTAAGGACTACCAACCTGGAAACGAAAAAGTAGGGGCGTCGAATTTAATTACGATCGATCTTAGCCCTACCGATGATGAATACTGGGGGGACTGTGCGCGATCATTTCCTTTTGAAAATGGCAAGGTAACGAATACTCCGACCTTATTAGAGTTTAAAAATGGCATCCATTTTATTGAACAACTACAACAGCAAATGCTGCGTATCGCGCATCCAGAAATGAGTTTTGGTCAGTTATTTGACTGGGCAAATGTTCGCATTCGCGAGAGTGGATTTGTCAATCTGGATTACAGAAATAATGTGGGGCACAGCATCGCCATTTCACGCGAGGATAGGCAGTTTATTCAGACCAACAACTCGATCAAACTTGGTGATGCGCCATTTTTTAGTTTCGAACCTTTTGTGCGTTTAAAAGGTGGAAGCTGGGGCTTCAAGCATGAAGATATATTTTTCTTCAATCAAGCTGGGGCGCTTGAAAAGCTGTAATCGCGCAATAATCAAACACTGGTAACAGTGGCGATATCAACAATCCACGTCAAGAGACCGCTTTAAGACAATATTTTGACGTGGAATCAGCAACAATCTATTAAATACAATTTACTGTAACGTCAATCGGGACGATTGGCGACACGAGGACGGCATTTCCACTTCCATTCACGACAGTACAAGTTTGTCCAACTGGCTGTGTCTTGACGGCGACCGCATACGGATTACCATTCAACAAATTCTTATTAAACGGTGCTGCATGTGAGGTGGTTGTTGTTACACCGCTAGTATCCGTCGTGGTAGTTGGCGCAACGGTGTTGGCCACTAAAGTAAGAAGGTCATTGTCATCAGCGTTGTTGCTCAGAACGAGGAAAAGTCCAGTCTTCAGGCCAGTGAGAGTCACCCTAACTGGCACACCTGGTACACAATACACGGCAACATTTGCTGCATTAGCCAAATTGGTATTGTCAGCTGTTCCCTTGCCATTCACGACCGAACAAACTTGCGCCGCTGGCTGCGAAGTGACAGTTACATCATAAGTTTGGCCACTCACAACGTAGTATAGCAAGGTAAAACTATTGTCCACTGCTGGCAGCGGCGGCACTTGTACTGCCGGCTCAGCTGCTTGCGTTCTGGTAAATTCAACAGCGGTACCGCTATTTCGACTCAAACCTATCGTGGTACCTACCACTAAATTGTGCAACATCCCTTTAATTGGCACATTCGGAACGCAGGTCACAGCAATATTCGTGACTGGCGTATCACTCGTCATTTTACCAACGCCATTTACTACCGTACAGTTAACCGGGTTTGGCTGTACTGCAACGCGAATATTGTATGAAGCGTTGCTGGCCACTTTGAATGAAAACGAGCCATCGGCGATCAATCTAGACGTAAAATTTGCCTCATTCCCCATATACAGAACACTGAGGCCATCCGTAGTCAATCCTTTGACATTTCCACCAACGGTAGTGTAGACAAAACCACCACAAGCAACCAAGGCCAAAGTCAGAATGGTTCCGACGATGGTTTTTTTATTTTTAAAATTTATCAAGATACATTCTGCCTAAAAAAATTCGATGAACCCGACGCAAGCCGAAATGGCAAGCCGCGACGCTGTTGAGTCTGCGTAAAAATCGTTCGACCTAGAATTTCACACTTAAGTTCAGCAAGTCAAATCCAACTCCTGCAAGACCCCTGTATCGCACCATTGGAACGATGACCCGCAATTGTACAGCAAGGGCTGGCATTTTTATGCTACTCAAAGATTCGATAAATAGCCGCTGATAGTGCGCTGATTTAGTGCCGAATTTGTGATCTCGTGCCCAGTCGGATACCATAAGCACTTTTCCGCGACTTAATTTGAGTCGCCAAACGCATCAATCTAACTTAGCCAGTATGTCACCAGACGAATATTGCCAACAAAAAGCCACCCAGAGTGGTTCCAGTTTTTATTACAGCTTCCTCTTCCTTCCGGTCGAGAAGCGACGCGCAATTACCGCCTTATATGCCTTTTGCCGTGAGGTGGATGACGTTGTCGACGAAACCAATGATGATGCGATCGCCCGCACCAAACTCAGCTGGTGGCGTCACGAAATTAGTGCGATGTTGGCTGGACAACCGACCCACCCCGTGACCAAAGCCCTACTCCCACACATGAGCACTTATGCGCTAGAAGGCTCGCATTTACTTGCTATCATCGATGGGATGGAAATGGATCTGAATCAGAATCGCTACTTAGATTTTATCGCTTTACAAAAATATTGCTGGCATGCGGCAGGCGTTGTCGGCGTTCTTTCTGCGAGTATTTTTGGCATTACCAATCCACGCACTAAAGAATTCGCAGAAAAACTCGGGCTGGCGTTTCAAATGACCAACATCATTCGTGACGTTGGTGAAGATGCTCGCAAAGGACGCATCTACTTACCGGTTAACGAATTACAGCAATTCAATGTCACAGCAGCCGATCTCTTGAACGCAAAACACAGCACGCAGTTTGAAGCATTGATGCAATTTCAATTCGACCGCACGCAAAAGCTCTACGATGAGGCATTCGCCTTATTGCCGCCAGAAGACCGTAGAGCACAACGCACTGGCCTTATCATGGCAGCGATTTATCGCGCTTTACTGGTAGAAATACAGCGCGACGGTTTTCACGTATTAACACAAAGGATTTCTCTGACACCGATACGCAAACTTTGGCTGGCGTGGAAAACATACGTCCGTGGTTAAGCGTGTAAAGAGAATCGCCGTTATTGGTGCGGGATGGGCCGGTTGCAGCGCAGCAGTAACATTGGCGGCGCTTGGCCATCAAGTTAGTTTAATCGAAGCATCGCGCACTTTAGGCGGGCGCGCCAGAAAAGTGGCGATTCATGACAATGCCCTTGACAACGGCCAACACATCTTATTGGGCGCATATAGCGCAACGCTGGCCATAATGCGCAAAGTCGGCATAGATACTGAAAAAACTATGTTACGCCTACCTTTACAAATGTGCTATCCGTCTGGCAGCCATGGCATGCATTTTGTAGCACCAAAACTGCCTGCACCTTTACATCTCTTAATCGCGTTGCTACGTGCCAGTGGTCTACATCGGGAAGATAAATTATCCTTAGCCAGATTCTCCACCACCGCGCGCTGGATGGATTGGCAGCTACATCAAGACTGCAGCGTCAGCGAACTGCTGGAACGTTTTGAACAAACTGAGCGTCTCTGCAAACTAATGTGGATACCGCTTTGTATCGCCGCACTTAATACGCCGCCGGAACGAGCTTCCGCCAAGATTTTTCTCAATGTTTTACGTGACAGTCTTGGTGCGAGGCAAGCAGCTTCCGACATGTTGCTACCGCGCGTAAATTTATCTGAACTCATGCCAGAAGCGGCCGCTGTATTTATTCAACAGCGTGGAGGTGAAGTACTCACTGGCACCTCGGTAAAAAAATTGACGCAGCTTGCAGATCAAAACTGGCAGCTGGAAACTAGCAACCTGAGCAAAACCAATGCGAGCAAATGGGATGCAGTGATCATCGCCACCGAATTCGATCGTGCCCAGCGCCTGCTCGACAACATCAGCACGACTGAAATTATTTCAGCACCAAAAATCAATATGGACTTCGGCTATGAACCGATCACAACTTGTTATCTACAGTATTCAAAAGAGCTTAGCCTGCCCCGTCCCTTTTTCGCCTTGATTGACGATGCCCAATCGAAACGCTGGGCACAATTCATCTTTGATCGGGGACAATTGCAGCAAGATCAGCAAGGTTTGATGGCAGTGGTGGTCAGCGCCTCGACTCAGGCTATCGAACTTAGCCATACAGAGTTAGCACATGAGATCGCGCTGCAATTGGCGCAAGATTTCAATAAACCAGAAATGGCGACACCGATCTGGCATCAGATCATCTCCGAAAAACGCGCGACGTTTTCCTGCACGCCAGGGCTAAAACGACCAATCAACCAAACTGGCGTTAACGGCCTGTTTATCGCAGGGGACTATACCGACTGTGATTATCCCGCCACCTTGGAAGCCGCGGTTCGCAGTGGTGAAGCAGCCGCACAATCACTAATGGCTAATCTCAATCCACCAGGCCATCGACATCCCTAATCTTGTTAAGTGCCTCGTCAATTCTATCGACGCCAATAATTTGCATGCCCTCTATTTTTTGTTTTGGTGCATTCGATTTGGGAATCAAGGCAATAGAAAAACCTAACTTTGCAGCTTCACGCAGGCGCTCTTGACCACGCGGTGCTGGGCGAATTTCTCCCGCCAGACCAACTTCACCAAACACCACTAAACCACGCGGCAAAGGTTTATTGCGCATTGATGAATTAATTGCCAGCAGCACCGCCAGATCAGCTGCCGGTTCAGTAATTTTCACCCCGCCCACTGCGTTGATAAAAACATCTTGATCAAAAGCCGCGACCCCTGCGTGGCGGTGTAATACCGCCAACAGCATGGCCAGTCGATTTTGATCCAAACCTACCGATAGCCGTTTGGCATTCGGCGCATGTGAAGTATCAACCAGTGCCTGTATCTCGACTAGTAATGGGCGCGTACCTTCTTGAGTAACCATCACGCAAGAACCAGCCACCTGAGTATCATGCTGGGATAAAAATAATGCGGATGGATTTGACACGCCTTTCAGGCCACGCTCGGTCATGGCAAACACGCCAAGCTCATTGACAGCTCCAAAGCGATTTGTGATGGCGCGAACTAAACGAAAACTCGAGTGTGTATCGCCCTCAAAGTACAGGACCGTATCGACAATATGTTCCAACACCCGTGGCCCGGCTAGCGCGCCTTCTTTGGTGACGTGGCCAACCAGTATCATTGTAATATTCATGGTCTTGGCGACACGCGTCAGTTGCGCCGCGCATTCGCGCACTTGCGCGACCGAACCTGGAGCAGAACTTAAAGCATCCGAATACATGGTCTGGATAGAATCTATGACCACCACTTGAGGCTTATAATCAGCCAAGGTATTGAGAATTTTCTCGAGCTGGATCTCCGCCTGCAAATGCAGTTCTTTCGCCTCAACCGCCAATCGCTTAGCTCTTAGCGCAATTTGCGCGCCCGATTCTTCTCCGCTGACGTACAGCACTTTTTTAATGCGCGACATACTCGACAAGGCTTGCAACAGCAAAGTTGATTTACCAATACCTGGATCGCCGCCAATCAAGACCACACCGCCGGGCACCAGGCCACCACCAAGCACGCGATCAAATTCCTCAATACCGGTACCGAAACGCGGAATGTCTTCCGTCTCAATATCAGCCAAATTTAACACTGGCGCGGTTTGCGCGAGACTTTGATGGGTACCGGAGTAACGATTGCCGCCAGTTTCGACGATCGTTTCAACCAAGGTATTCCACTGTTGGCAAGACGGACATTGCCCTGCCCATTTATTCAGCACCCCGCCACATTCGGTGCAGGTGTAGTTAGTTTTTACTTTGGCCATTTTTTCTTTTGTAGGTAAATGTGAGTGACTGTGAGCAATTGTGCGCAACAAAAAGTACTGATATTTTAACCAGTATTGTGCAAGATGCTTGTCCTATTTCAATAAAATAGGCGGTTTTTCATGGTATAAAGCAAGTCGGTGACATTTTGTAACAGGCTAAAAAAAGAATGAAACGCGGTTTTTACACGATCATGGCAGCGCAGTTTTTCTCGTCGCTTGCTGATAACGCGCTGCTGATCACAGCGATGGTTCTACTAGCAACCATTAAAGCCCCTGCATGGATGACGCCACTACTCAAGTTATTCTTTGTGTTGTCGTATGTATTATTGGCCGCATTTGTTGGAGCATTTGCTGATTCACTCCCCAAAGGCCGGGTGATGTTTATCACCAACATGATCAAAGTGGCTGGTTGCGCCCTGATGTTCTTTGACGTGCATCCATTGATTGCCTACGCTGTCGTCGGTTTTGGCGCCGCCGCTTACTCACCCGCAAAATACGGTATTTTGACTGAATTGCTTCCACCAGAAAAACTGGTCGCAGCCAATGGCTGGATAGAAGGCTTGACCGTCACGTCGATTATATTAGGCACGGTCATGGGTGGTGCTCTCAGCAATCCAGAGGTATCCGCAATGCTTCTGCATTTTAACTTCCCAGCTATCGATTTTGGCGTCGACACCCCAGCTGAAGCTGCATTATTTATCGTTACCGGCTGCTATGCCTTAGCCGCCCTATTCAATTTACAAATCCCAGACACTGGCGCCAGGTACGATCACCAGCAACATAATCCCATCAAGCTAGTTGTTGATTTCGGCAATTGTTTTATCACTTTATGGAAAGACAAGTTAGGCCAAATCTCACTCGCAGTGACAACTTTATTTTGGGGAGCGGCTGCGACATTGCAATTTATTGTGCTCGATTGGGCGCGTTTGTCGCTGCATATGCCCTTGAATAAGGCAGCTATTCTGCAAGGTGTCGTCGCATTGGGTGTTGCATTGGGCGCAGCTGGTGCAGCTCAATTTGTTCCGTTAAAAAAATCTTTGTGTGTGATGCCACTTGGAATTGCCATGGGCTTAGTGGTGATCATCATGACCGTGATTACCGATGTCCATCTTGCCTATCCATTACTTATTCTTGTCGGCGCATTGGGTGGCTATTTTATGGTGCCCATGAACGCATTATTACAACATCGCGGCCACGTCCTGATGAGCGCAGGTCACTCGATCGCCGTGCAAAATTTCAATGAAAACCTGTCGATACTCGTGATGCTGGCCCTGTATGCATTGATGGTCTCATTCAGCCTGAATATCTATGTCGTCATCGTACTATTTGGATTATTTGTCGCAGGGACAATGTACGCTGTGATGCGCAAGCACGCTGCAAATCAATTAGAGTTTGACTCAATCGCTCTCATTGGTGAACACAAGCATTGATGAAAACTGTAATGCGACCGGATAAATTCGGGCGCATTCACTAATAAAATAAAAGCGATTGCTTTAATTTTTATTGATGGATTGCTGGCGCTTTTCATTTGCCCGCCTTACCCAGTCATTTGGCACGACCATGCCTCGGCAATATTCCTGCATGACGTCTCCATTTTTATGCATCAAGGCTAGCATTACCGGAGCGTTATCGCGCTGAAAGTGCCTGAAAAGTGCGTCGTGCAGCTGTTGTTGCACCATCACACTATCGGGCCGTGTTTGTGCTGGAGCTAACCATTGCAGTTTTTCCAAAATCAAAAAATGGCTGAGGGTCAGTCGATCAATATCTTCCAAGGTCCACCAATATCCACGACAATGATCTGGCGCGATTCCCTCTATTAACGTCTGTGAGAGGCGCTGATCGCGGTAAAACAACCATCCTTTGATCAGCGCTTTCGCCGCGATAACTCTTTTAGGTAATAGTTTCTGTGCCGCGAAATGACGCGCCAGCGTCAGTTGCTGACGAAAAATTTTGTCCATTTTTGCCGCCAGCGTATCCGCCAGATTTGGCCCTAGAAAATCCCCCAGATCGGCTTGATGGGTGAGCTCATTGCCTGGCTCAAACAAATAAAATTTAGTCGCAATTTCCCAGTGAAGTAAACCATCTGGATCATGCAATAAAAAATCGAACTCACCTATCGTAGAGTAGTCGTCTTCATGCACCTGCAAGCCTTTCAAATACAGCAGACCTGCGTGCTTCAAATAAAACGCCAAAAGATTCTCTGCATAATGCCCTAAGCGCCGATGCGTATGTAAAGCCAAGGCCTCATGTAACTCAGTGGGCTGTTGATCGAGCGCCTGCAACCATGCATGAAGCTTCGATTTCTCCGGCAATATCAGATTGGCAATTTGGTGATGCCAAACTGGCGAATCCTTCGCCAGCAAACTGGGCGATGTCAGCATCCACGCAAGAGACCTGACGTGTGGGTCATGTAAATCCTGCCACTCCTGATGAAACATTTTCTGAAAATTTTCCATCATCATTCCCTTTGATTAGTGAATTTGGCTAGCGTTCATGGCAAGGCAAAGATCTGACCACAGGCTATGTTTTTCTGCAGGGTGCTGCAATAGATAATCTAGCTCATGCGTTACGATCAAAGGTATTCCGTCATATTGATGCATAGTTCCACGCAAATCATTGATAGAGAGATTCCTTTCAAAACCGAGCAAGGAAATAGCCGCAATATTTCCAAGTGAAATAATCACCGATGGACGGAGTAACTCGATTTGCTTTTTTACGCAAGACACGCAAGCCAATATTTCACCATCTTGCTCATTTACACATCTACCTGCGACCTCTATCGGTTTTGTTTTCACGATACTTGCGAGGTAAGCACTGACGCCTCGCTTTATTCGTAATTCACGCAAAATACCATTTAGTAATGCATCAGCCGCGCCCGCCAATACTGATACTTTAGCACTTTCACTATCGCTAGGATGTTCATGGATAAAGAGGTAATTTACAGCAGACGACTGCCCAGAGGCGATGGCCTTTGAAGTAATTGCACACCATGCGCATACCTGGCATGTGGAGTTATTTGCCTCCGTATCAATCACATTTTCAACTTTAACTTGCGCGCTCAAGCCAGGCGGATCATTTGATGTAAATGACGAATTCGTTGATACCACTAATTGCGACAAAATCTGGTTTTCATGCGAATTGACGCGCAATTTCCATTGCGGGCCAATTCCCATTTCCGCGATCATTTTTTCTTGAACTGGATTCATAGTTACTTCACAATTCTATTCTCATGACAATGGCATCTTCTCGCACGCCATCCGCAGATGGATAATACCCTTTTCTGCGCCCTATTTCGATAAAACCATAGCGTTGATAGACCTCAACAGCTCTTTGGTTACTCACTCGAACTTCTAACAATATCGAAGAAATATTTTTCTCACGGGCACGCTCGCTCATTTTATCGAGCAAAATTCGCGCCAGTCCTTGACGTTGGCGCTCTGCAGCAATAGAAAAATTGAGCAAGTGCATTTCATCCACTACTGACATCAACACAAAATAGCCCATTAGATCCTCGGACTTATTGCGTACTCCACAGGCTTCATGACCACTATAAAAAGAATCCAAAAAATTGCCCCGCGTCCAAGGGTGCGAATACACCTTCTCCTCTATCATCAAAATTTGATCGATATCAGCAAACCCTAACTTACAAAAATTGTAGTCGTTCATATTTATTATTTTCGTAAGAATAATTTTCGTCAACAGAACAAATTTGAATAATCAATTGCTTTTTAAGAGTGCACGCTCGATGGTTGTTAGTGCGATTTTATTTCGCAAATACAAGGGTTGTGCCTGATCCGCGTGAAGTTGTTTTCCCATTAAAAAATCAATCAGCGCAAGTTTCGCGACATGTTCCGCATGTGGCATCTTGTGAATTATTTGCTCGCTGTCCACTGCAATATTTGGCATTGCGCCATTCCCGAGAACTAAAGTAACGTTGATTGAAGTCGCATACAAAAAAACCTGTTCCGCGGTCGATAACGCTGGCTGGCTTACTTGTACCCAGTTTTGATTTTGCCAGCGATAATGCGCCCAATACACTTCCCCCATACGCGCATCAAGAACGCAAACAAAATCGGCGTCAATGCCAGGATGGCAAGCGGCCTGTGCCATCGCCAGTAAACTTACCACCGGGATGATAGGCAGATCAGCGCCAAACGCCAGACCCTGCACTATTCCACAGGCAGTTCTAACCCCGGTAAATGCACCGGGACCACCACCAAAAGCAATCGCGTCGCATTGCTTAAGTGTGATGCATGCCTCTTCAAAAATATCCTGAATTGCCGGCAACACGCCTTGCGAGTGTGTTTGCACACCAGTGAGTTCACGACAAATCAAGCCATGCTCACTGAGCAAGGCAATCGATGCCATTTCGGTAGAAGTTTCAATTGCGAGAAGTATTGTCATAGCCGTATTTTACCGCGTCCCGTCGCGCTTACGATCTTCCCAGCCATTTATCTGCTTGTAGCGATAGGTTAAAATACGGCATGAGCAATTTAGCTAAAAACACTGAGAATCTTGATTTCATCAAGAG
>JAZJYB010000132.1:0-8224 GCA_040390685.1 Pseudomonadota bacterium
TGTCGTGTAAGCGCCTTACCGCTAACTTGATTTCATCCAAAGATCCTTCGCTCACGATGATGTCGTCCGCCGCATTCAGGCGCTGAGCGCGACTTGCCTGGGTCTGCATGATGGCCAAAACCTGCTCTTGCGTCATGCCATTTCTGTTCATCACTCTTTGTATCTGTGTCTGCTCACTGCAATCGATCACCAGTACCCGGCTTACGCGCTGCTTCCACGAGCCGAATTCTATAAGTAGCGGCACCACAAAAATGGTATAAAGGCCGCTCGATTCTTTTGCCGCGAGTTCAGTTTTTTCACGAATTAAGGGATGGAGGATGGCTTCTAGTCGTTTCTTTTCTTCCGGCTGGCTAAATACGTGTTGGCGCATCTTTTCCCGGTCCATCGCGCCTGAAGGGAGAATAAACCCGGCGCCAAAAGCGTTCGCTATCGCTGTAATGGCGGCGCCATTTTCTTTGGTTAATGCATGGGCGATCAGGTCTGTGTCGACTAAATACGCGCCGAGTTCGGCAAACATATTCGCTACCGTGGTTTTTCCGCTGCCAATGCCACCGGTCAATCCTACGGTAAAAACTTGCCCTGTCATTGAAAAAATAAGCCCAAATAATTCTGTGAAATACTCTTACCCCAAAGCAGTGCGATCAAACCTGCCGCGGCCAGATAAGGGCCGAAGGGAATGGGTTTGCTCTTGCTCATGTTGGCAAAAACGATCATGGTTATGCCAACCAATGCGCCAACCAAAGAGGAAAGCAGAATAATGACTGGCAACATTGCCCAGCCCATCCATGCACCTAGAGCGGCGAGAAGTTTGAAATCGCCATAGCCCATACCTTCTTTCCCAGTTGCCAGTTTAAATAGCCAGTAGATTGACCATAAAGACAGGTAGCCAGCCACGGCGCCTATGACTGCACTTTCCAATGAAGTGAAGTTGCCATTGAGGTTGACCAGCAAGCCGCACCACAATAAGGGATAAGTCAGGTCGTCGGGCAATAACTGTGTGTCGGCATCGATGAAAGTCATTGCTAACAATAACCATACAAACAACACTGACGCGAGCCCGGCAGCGCTACTGCCAAAATGCCAGATCATGAATGCCGACAAGCCACCAGTTAAGGCTTCTACCAGGGGATAGCGGGCAGAGATGGGGGCCTTGCATTGCGTGCATTTGCCACGAATTGCCAAATAACTGAACACCGGGATATTTTCTAATGCGCTGATTTGATGGCCACAATGCGGGCAGGCAGACCGGGGCAACATTAAGTTGTACGGATCGGTATGCGGCAGTTCCTTGTTGCTTTCGCTGGCAACATAATTATCGGATTCCCTTTGCATCATCTTGGGAATCCGGTAAATCACGACATTTAAAAAACTTCCAACCAGCAAACCAATGACACCAGCCAGTGAAGCGTGCAGCCAACTTCCTGGCGGGGCAAACAGTAACAAATCTAGCATTAAACGACCGATCCGAGTTTGAAAATTGGCAGGTACATCGCTACTACCAAGCCACCAATGATGACACCCAGGATCACCATAATCATCGGCTCCATCAGGCTGGACAACGATGCGACCGCTTCATCGACTTCGTCTTCATAAAAATCCGCCACTTTACCTAACATCGCATCGAGAGACCCTGATTCCTCGCCAATCGAGACCATCTGAGTGACCATGTTCGGGAACACGTTGGCATTCTGCATTGCGACAGTCAAGCTGGTACCCGTAGTAACTTCAGTTTGTATCTTGATGGTGGCATCTAAGTACACAGCATTACCTGCAGCGCCACCGACCGAGTCTAAAGCTTCAACCAATGGCACACCCGCGGCAAACATGGTTGCTAGCGTGCGGGTCCAACGGGCAATCGTCGCCTTTCGAATCACATCACCAAAAATCGGAACTTGCAGCAAGAGTTTATCCATGGCGCGTTGCATCTTTAAAGAGCGCTGCCAGCTCTGGAAGAAGAAATAGACAGCGCCAAAAAGTCCGCCAAATATCAAATACCACCATTTGACAAAGAAATCAGAAATAGCCATGACAAACAAGGTTGGAGCTGGCAGATCGGCACCGAAGCTGGTGAAAACTTCTTTAAACGCCGGCACTACCCAGATCATAATCACGGCAGTAACGATGAAAGCAATCGAAAGGATCGCGATAGGGTAGGTCAAAGCAGATTTAATCTTGGCCTTAATCGCCAAGGTTTTTTCTTTATAGATGGCCAGACGATTTAACAAATCTTCCAAAATACCGGCTTGCTCACCGGCTCCGACCAAGTTACAAAACAAGGCATCAAAGTACAGCGGAAACTTGCGAAACGCCTGATTTAAACTGGTACCAGTCTCCACATCCGCACGGATATCTTGCAATAGTTTGGAGACCGAAGGGTTGGCATGGCCTTTGCCGACAATGTCAAACGACTGCAAAAGCGGAACGCCGGCTTTCATCATGGTAGAGAGTTGACGCGTGAATAAGGTGATGTCTTTTTCGGTAATTTTTTTACCGGAAGTGTAAGTCTTTTTCTTGAGCTTCGTGACTAAAATTCCCTGACGGCGCAAGGTGGCATTGACTATCGATTCGCCGCCGGCGCGCAGTTCGCCACGCACTACTTTACCCTGTTTGTCTTTACCTTCCCAAGCGTACAGGACATCTTTGACTTGTCCGGCTCTTATTGGTCTATTTGAAGTTGTAGCCATATGCTATTCCTGTCCTGTTAGTCGTTGGTGCATCCTAATACTTCTTCCAGGCTGGTCGCCCCTTGCTTTACTTTTTGCAAACCGGATTGACGCAGGCCTTTCACGCCATCTTTTTCTGATTGTTTTTTAATTTCCAATGCGGAGCCGTTCGCCAGAATAATACGTTCTATTGCTTCAGTGATAGGCATTATCTGATAAATACCTACCCGACCTTTGTAGCCGCTGCCCGAGCAACGTTCACAACCGACAGGTCCATAGGGTTTCCAGGTGCCGTCCAACTCTTCTTCTTTGAAGCCCGCCTGTAACAAGACTTCATCCAAGATATCGACCGGTTTTTTGCAAGTGCAGAGCCGGCGTGTCAGTCGTTGTGCTGTAATCAAAATCACGGAAGAGGCGATATTGAAGGCGGCTACACCCATATTCATTAAGCGCGTTAAGGTTGATGGTGCATCATTGGTGTGCAGGGTAGAGAACACCATGTGGCCAGTTTGTGCAGCCTTAATTGCAATGTCGGCAGTTTCGAGATCGCGAATCTCACCGACCATGATAATGTCCGGATCTTGTCGCAAGAAGGATTTGAGCGCTACCGGAAACGTCAGCCCGGCCCTGTCATTAATATTTACCTGATTTACCCCTGGCAAATTAATCTCCGCCGGATCTTCAGCGGTAGAGATATTAATACCCGGTTTGTTGATGACATTCAGGCAGGTGTAAAGTGAAACAGTTTTTCCAGAGCCTGTTGGTCCAGTGACTAGCACCATGCCGTAAGGGCGTTGAATCGCTTCCATCAAAATTTCTTTTTGGTCTGGATCATAACCAAGGGCATCAATCCCCATCTGCGCTTGCGATCCATCCAGGATACGCATAACGATCTTTTCGCCGAACAGCGTCGGTAAGATACTGACACGGAAATCAATCGCTTTGGTTGCCGATAAGGTCAGTTTCATCCGGCCATCTTGTGGCACGCGCTTTTCTGAAATATCCAGCTTGGAGATAACTTTTATCCGTGAAACCAGTTTATCTTTGATCGCCAGCGGCGGCTGGGCAATTTCTCGCAATTCGCCATCAACCCGAAAGCGGATACGGTAAAATTTTTCGAATGGTTCAAAATGTAAATCGGATGCGCCCATATTGATGGCGTCAATCAGCATTTTTTGTAGAAATTTTACAACAGGCGCATCATCGACTTCGCTTGCCTGGGTATCGGCAATGCCAGAGTTGAGGTCGTCTTCATTAAATTCGATTTCAAAATCATCGCCCGCAAGATCTGTCAGGCTTTGTTCCGAGGTTTTGCTAAGTCTTTCTAATAGCTTTAGTAAAATGTCATGTTGTACAACCACGAGCTCAACGCCAAGACCCGTCTGAAATTTAATCTGGTCCAAGGCATTCGTGTTAGTCGGATCCGAAATAGCCAGAGAAATTTTGTTTCCTCTTTTTGCCAAAGCGACGATGCGTTGCGATTGCATGAGTTTAACGTCGACGATTTTCTCTGGCAGCATGCTTTCATCGAATACCGCTAAATCAACCAAGGGGTAACCGAATGCTTCGGAGCAGAATGCAGCTAAATCTTTTGCTGTAATTAGGCCGCTTTGTAAAAGACTATCTACAAACGTGGTGCGCTCAATTTGTGATTTCTTATGAATTGGATCAATTTGCGCGGCTGTTAGTATGTTAGCTTGCGACAAGGCTCGAGCAAGCCCGGAGGTAGATGTTAGCGTGGCAGAATTGGGCGAGACAGCAGACATAGGGTCTTTTGAGTGAAATATTTCAAGTTAAACTATACTTTAGAATAATGCAGCCAAGTAAGGTCTTTGTAAAGCAGCGCATGACGCTGATGTGCCTTATAAGTATAAAGCTGTCTTGGCATTTGTCCTATTGTACTTACACCTTATCGATATCGCGAATCAGTTTTACCATTTTAATTGATTGATGTTGTACCTGAATTACCTCCACGATACAGCCATGAAATCTAATGCCGATTTTTGCTTCCGGAATGTCCTGTAGATATTCAAGTAATAAGCCATTTAGCGTTTTTGGTCCATCTAAGGGAAAATTGAGCTCCAGGCGTTTGTTTATCTCGCGAAGGGTTGTACCTCCTTCGAGCGTGCATTCGCCAGCAGTGTTCCATGAAAAAATGTCGGCGCGGGCATCATCAGGCATAGAAGTAGTAAATTCCCCAATCATTTCTTCGATGATATCTTCAAGTGTCACCAAACCTTGCACTTCTCCATATTCATCCACAATAATGCCTAGTTTTTCGCGATTTTCTTGAAAGTATTGCAACTGAGTGAAAACGTCGGTATCTGAGGGAATAAAGTAGGGCGCGCTTAAGAGCTTGTGCAGGAGTTGAATCGTCGGTTCATTCTGGCTAAGTAAGAGCAATGCTTTGCGAACATGAAGGATACCGATGATTTGGTTAATCTCACCTTCATAAACTGGCAGTTTATTGTGATAACAGCTGGTCAGTTGATGCCTGATTTCTTCGATAGGCAAGGCAATGTTCAAGGCTTCAACTTGAGCGCGAGGGGTCATGACATCATTGACCGAAATTGCTTCGAGATCAAATAGATTAAGTAAGATACTTTTATGTTTCTGCGGGATGAAATTGCCGCCCTCCAGCACGATCGAGCGCAATTCTTCGGGTGACAGCCGGTGTTCAGCTGCCTGTTTACTGGTGTCGATATGGAGTAGCCGCAGCAAGACATTCACAAATAAATTAACGAACCAGATCACCGGTTGCCCGATAGTGATTAAGGGGCGAAGGACAATACTTGCAGGTAAGGAGATCCGTTCAGGGTAGGCGGCACCGATCACTTTTGGTGAGATTTCTGCAAAGACGATCAGCAGAAAAGCTACCACTGCGGTGGCGATAGAGATCACCTTATCGTCATTGCCAAACGCTGAAATTGCCAGGGATGTGACCAGCGCGGTGACCAGCGCGTTGATCAAGGTATTGGCGATCAGGATTACCGAAAGAAGTTTATTGACTCTTTCTAACAGCCACAACGTTGAAATTGCCAATTTGTTGCCACGTTTGGCGAGATGCCTGAGACGATGGCGATTGATTGCCATTAAGGCGGTCTCGGTCATGGAAAAAAAAGCCGAAAGCAAAATTAACGCCGACAGACCAAGCAATTGCATCCATAGGGGAATGTCACTCATATCTTGATCTACGTAAGTAATGAGGGTGAGTGGCCGCGACTATGATAGAAGCTGATAGTGAGTTAATGGTTTCTTCCTACCGCAAAGCGGGCAAGGTCCAGGAGCGCTTGTTTATAGACACTTTCTGGCAAATTGGCAACCGAGGCAG
Organism: Pseudomonadota bacterium; assembly: GCA_040390685.1. Classification (GTDB taxonomy): domain Bacteria; phylum Pseudomonadota; class Gammaproteobacteria; order Burkholderiales; family Burkholderiaceae_D; genus Undibacterium. The sequence continues at coordinate 5,995 of JAZJYB010000132.1, forward strand.
CTGCTTTGTCTGCAGCCTTGTGCGCTTCAGCGATGGTGTAATCGAGTGCGCCCGATTGGGTAATTGCCGTGAGAATTGCATCAAATTGTGATTCGTCGCCCTGTTCAATGCAACTGCGCACCAGGTCCTTTTGCTCATCCGTGCCATTTTTCATAAGATAAATTAATGGCAGGGTCGGCTTTCCTTCGCGCAGGTCGTCACCGACATTTTTACCGGTATCTTCTTTATTGCCAGAATAGTCCAGTACATCATCAATTAATTGAAATGCAGTACCCAAAGATCTACCGTACTCGGCCGCCGCCTCGATTTGTTCATCATTTGCACCGGAAATCAAGGCGCCGATCTGAGCTGCCGCCTCAAATAATTTTGCGGTTTTCGAGCGGATTACTTGCAAATAGCGCTCTTCTGTCACATCAGGGTCATGCATGTTCAGAAGCTGTAAGACTTCTCCCTCAGCGATCACGTTGGTTGCGTCGGCCAATATTTGCATGACCCGCATACTATTGATCGCCACCATCATTTGAAAAGCGCGGGAATATAGAAAGTCGCCGACCAAAACGGATGCGGCATTGCCAAATAAGGCATTCGCCGTTTGCCGTCCACGTCGCATCGAGGATTCATCAACTACGTCGTCATGCAGCAAGGTAGCGGTATGGATGAATTCAACAATCGCGGCAAGTTCGTGATGGTGTTTGCCTTGATATTGATAGGCATTCGCCATCAATAACACCAGGACGGGCCTGATACGTTTTCCGCCGGCATTGATAATGTATTCTGAGATTTGATTGACAAGCGGCACTTCAGAGTAAAGCTGAAGTCGAATAACTTGATTGACAGCCTCCATATCGGACGCAATGAAATCGGTAATGCTATTTTGGGTGGTTGTGGCAGACAAGGGGAACCTGCAAAAGATCATAGATAGCAAGATTATACGATGCTGACATGAATTTTGAGATAAATGAACGCACGATTTATGATTGCCTTGAGTTGTGGCAATGAGGCGTCAGACCAGTTGGGTCATTGCTCCCCTTGTAGGTGTCGATCGTTGAAAGTCCACTTGAATACCATTGTGAATATTGGTGTTAAAGTGAATAATATCGTTTTGTATCTAATGTTTTGTTTAATTTTATTCTTCACTTTTGAGGTTGCTGTGCGTTTAATGAATCGAATTCTCATGTTTATTGTTGTTGGCGCGATGGCGTGCACTAATGCGTGTGGCGGTGCAGCACAAAGCGCACCTCAAGTCATGGGATGGGTGCCGGCTTATGGTTTGCTTGAGTCCATGGCCGCAATGGACTCAAACCCCAAGGTCGCTGAAGGATTGACGCGGATAGGTCTGCAATTCTGGAACCCAAGTGATGATGGTCGCAACCTGGTGTTTGCGCCGATAAATAAGCAAGGCGATTTAATAACACCCAGCGATGTCATTCAATTTCGGAATTGGGCAAACGCCAGGCATATCACGGTATTCCTGACTGTCTATAACAACTCTCAAGTCACTGAGAAGTGGGATTGGGCCTTGGCGAAGCGTGCTTTCGACGATAAGCGCGTCGAATTTTCGGCTGAGTTGATCAAAGAAATGAACAAGTACGAACTGGATGGTATCGATCTCGATCTGGAGGGCGAAGGTGATCACGATCAAGACCGGAGCGCGTACGCCCTCTTTGTCAAAGAACTTTCGTCGCAACTAAAAGCGCAAGGAAAGTTATTGACCATCGATAGCTTTCATAGTCCCTGTGACAATGCGCCAAATATGAGCTGGTGGGGTGATTGGTTCGGTAAAGTTGATGCGATTCATAGCATGGGTTACCAGGATTTGTATGAGGGAAGCAGCGAAACATTTACACCGCCAGGCCGACCAGTCTGCGAAAGTGGCGCGCATGTTTTCAAATATAGCTGGCAGTTGCAATACGGTATGAAAGCTGGTTACAAACCTGAGCAGATACTTATGGGCATGCCAACTTGGCTAGATAGTTGGGGTAAGGGCGGATTGGGATCTGATCTTGCGGCACATTTACGTGAAGCGCAGACCTTGGGCATGGGCGTCGCATTGTGGGATTTGCAACTTGCAGGGGAAAAATGGCGCAGTGTAGCCACTTGGAACGCAATACTCGAACTGAGGATGACGCCAGGAAACAGCTTGAAGCCATCGCGCTAGCGGGCTGTCAGAAGTATAAGTTGCTGAAAAATGATGCAAATAGGCTTTGACGCTAGGGATAAGCCTATGTAT
>JAZJYB010000133.1:0-14617 GCA_040390685.1 Pseudomonadota bacterium
TACTTTTTCCGGATGATCTTTCCAGATGTCTTGCGTGGTGGCAGCGGTAATGCCTATACCATCAGCAATCGCCCGGTGATTCCATGGCTCGCCGACGCAATAGCCGTCCATATTCCCTACCCGCATATTCGCTACCATTTGCGGTGGTGGCACGGTGATCACTTTTGCGTCTTTCAAGGGATTGATGCCATGTGCCGCCATCCAGTAATACAGCCACATCGCATGCGTACCGGTAGGGAAAGTTTGGGCAAAAGTGTATTCGCGTTTTTCGCGTTGCATGAGTTTTGCCAGGCCTGCGCCATCAGCCGCGCCCTGATCCGCTAGTTTTTTCGATAAGGTAATCGCCTGACCATTATTGTTCAAGGTCATCAACACGGCCATATCTTTTTTATTCCCGCTGACACCCATCTGTACCCCATACACCAAGCCGTACAAGACATGCGCGGCATCGAGTTCGCCATTGACCAACTTGTCGCGCACACTGGCCCAGGAAGACTCTTTGCTGATGACAAACTTGACGCCATATTTTTTGTCGAAGCCGAGCACCGACGCCATCACCACTGAGGCACAATCGGTCAGCGGAATAAAACCGATGCGCACTTCTTCCTTCTCAGGTTTATCGGAACCTGCAGCCCAGACACCGCCGGTACGCAGCGCCATCATGCCGGCCCCTGCGGCAACTGCAGCTGTTTGAAGGAAACTACGGCGAGTAAGATTAGTCTCGATTTTTTCATGTTGATGCTCATGGCTACTCGGGCTTTCACTGTTCAAAATTAGCGATGTTGATTCTTGCTTCGACATGTTGTTACTCCAGTGTTGTAAATAATTTTGCCAATAAAAAAAGGTGCCTTGCCATACTGAATAATCAATATGGGAAGACACCTTTGTCTTTTGGGACGCTTCTAGGAATGTCATTATCGGGATGCAAAGCAAGGCGTAAAACGTAGCAATACGTCAGTATTGCGAGGCTTTGCAACGCAGCTATGCGCCCGATAATGATATTGCTAGAAGTGTCCCAGGGAACAGGCCGCCGTTAGCCGTATTCACCATTGCGCCATCGTTGGCGCTTACCTACGTATTAGCAATTGCCGTGCCAACTGCATTCTCGTCATTCCTGCGCAGGATCTACTCTTTTTCTACAAGTCAAAGCACGCTTTTTTGAGCCCCCTCTCCCGCTAGCGGGAGAGGGTTGGGGTGAGGGTGGTTCAGATACAAAAATATGTATTTATCTGACGCTTTAAATGTTTCTTTCTATTGAACGATTGCGTTGCTCAACTACCCTCATCCCCTGCCCTTCTCCCGCGAGCGGGAGAAGGGAGCTAAAAACTAAATCACCGCTAAAGCCCAAAAACTTGCACTCTAATGACGCATTGCACCAATTAATCTCATCAATTACATCTGACGATTAGTTCCTCAGCAAGTCCGCCACATCCAAAACCCTCTGCGCCAGATCGGCCAATTTTAGATTTTTTTCCATGGCTTGCTTGCGCAGCTTTTGATATGCCTCGCTTTCGGACAAATGATGCCTTTCCATCAGCAAACCCTTGGCGCGTTCTATGGTCTTGCGTTCGGCCAGCTTGGCCTTGGTATCCGACAGTTCGTGGCGCAGCTTCTGGTCTGCGTTGAAACGTGCCATCGCCACGTCGAGTACCGGCTTGATACGCTCGGTCTGCAAGCCCGCCACCACATAGGCGGAAACCCCCGCCTCCATCGCTGCGGCCATATTGCTCTGGTTGCCATCTTCGGTAAACAGCACGATCGGACGCGGTGCATCGCGCGTGGCCAGCACCATATGTTCCAGCACATCGCGTGAATCGGATTCGGCATCGATAATGATCATATCGGGTTGCAACTGCGCGATGCGCTCGGTCATATACAGATCACCAGGCAGCACCGCGATGATGTTATAGCCAGCCTGCAGCAAGCCTATGCGCAAAGCGCGCGAGCGCGCCAGTTGCGCCTGTGCGTGGGCCTCTTGTTCGCTTTCGCGCGCGATCACGGTATTTACGACCACGATCCGTAAGCTGGCTGGCTTCATCGCTTGATCCGTCTGTTTAATGCTCATTCTGGCCTTAGGATCTATAATCTCGGTTTTACATATATAAGTGAGACTAGCAATTTCCGCACCACCACGCAGTGCGTTGTTGATATCTCGATATAGAAACGATTTTTAATGATAGTTCTTGGCATCGAATCCTCCTGTGACGAAACCGGTCTGGCGCTGTATGACACCGAGCGCGGCCTGTTATCACATGCACTACACTCACAGATTGCCATGCACCAGGAGTACGGCGGTGTCGTGCCCGAGTTGGCGTCGCGTGACCACATCCGCCGCGCTATCCCGCTGCTGACGGAAGTATTAAGTTCGGCCAAGATCGATAAACATGAGATCGACGCGATTGCGTTCACCCAGGGACCCGGTCTGGCCGGGGCGCTGCTGGTCGGTGCATCGGTGGCCTGCGGTCTGGCGCTGGCGCTGGATAAGCCGGTCATCGGCATCCATCACCTTGAGGGGCACTTACTCTCGCCTTTATTGGCCAGCAAGCCGCCCGAATTTCCCTTCATCGCGCTGCTGGTTTCTGGCGGTCACACGCAACTGATGCGCGTTGATGGTGTCGGGCGCTATCAGCTATTGGGAGAAACGCTGGATGATGCGGCTGGCGAGGCCTTTGACAAGTCGGCCAAGTTGCTCGGCCTGTCTTACCCTGGTGGCCCGGCGATCTCGCGCATGGCTGAATTTGGCGATCCGCTGGCCTACAAATTACCACGCCCGATGCTTCATTCCAAGGACTTGAATTTTAGCTTTTCCGGCTTGAAGACCGCGGTCTTGACGGTGGTTAAGAATCACCCCGCCAACATCTGCGAACAAGACAAGGCGAATATCGCCAGGGGGTTTGTCGATGCGCTGGTGGATGTATTGGTGGCCAAATCGCTCACTGCATTAAAGCAAACCGGCCTGAAGCGATTAGTCATCGCAGGCGGCGTCGGCGCGAATCAACAACTGCGCGCAGCGCTGAATGCCGCAGCAGTAAAACGGCGCTTTCAGGTGTATTACCCAGAATTGGAATTTTGCACCGACAATGGTGCGATGATTGCGTTTGCTGGCGCGATGCGCCTGAAAAATAATCCAGCGCTGGCAACCCGCGATTATGGCTTCAACGTCAGGCCACGTTGGCCGTTACATGAGCTAGCACCCGCCTAAAAACATTCTTGAGCGATTTTATACTTCCCTGTGAAAGGCATCATCAATTACGGCAGCTGCATACATGTGTTTGAAACCGCCCGCAACTTCAAACACTGCGCCCCATTCACCGCACCGACCCGGAGTGAAGAAATGATACGCCATAGCTTATTTTTTTCCTGACAATTACCACTATCGATGGGTGGAGCAAAACCGCAGACGATCTTTGCAAGGCACCGGAGACCAGCGTATTTTCTTGTCAGACCAGCGCAAAAAAATGGATCAATTTATGCCAGGTTCCGGATGGCGGATTGCAGTATCGTTTCGGCAAACCAGGCCATGTGGAATTGCGCTACCCGGAAGATCCTAAATCGGGGCTGAGTCAATTCAAATATGCCCACTATTCACGGAGTCAGACCGAGCGCTATGAAATCAGTTTCAGCAATCACGGCAGCGATTATGCCATCTTCGATTACAGCGAAAATCGCCAGCATAGTGCGGGAGTGCGGGTAGGCGAAGATACTGAGATACTTTGCGTAGGAAAAATAAAATCTGAGCTCACCAAGCTGCAAAAATTACTGGTTTGCGACGCTGATAATGCGCTTAATGGTGGTAATTGCGGGAAGTAAGCTTAGTGTGCAGGCATCATTTTTTCTTACTACCCAAGCGACTCTCTTTCCCCTGCATCAAATTTCCAATGTTTTTCCCGTGACGGTACACCAGCAATCCGCTCATGATAAAAATTGCCAGTAGTTTAGGGTCTGGGCCAAACAAGAGGCCGTAATAGAATGGTGCGAAGATGGCTGAGATGAGCGCCGCTAAAGAAGAATAGCGGAAGGCGTAGGCCACTACCATCCATGTCACTAGCGTGGCCAGACCCAGCCAAGGATTTATTCCAAGTAAAACTCCTAAGGCTGTTGCTACGCCTTTGCCGCCGACAAATTTAAAAAATATTGGCCACAAGTGCCCCATGAAAACCGCCAGCGTGACTAAGCCGATAGCGGTGTCTTCAAGGCCATATTCAAAGCCATAATGCACCGTCAACCAAACTGCCAGCCAGCCTTTAAATCCGTCGCCGAGCAGCGTCAGTATGGCTGCGGCTTTGTTGCCGCTACGTAGTACATTGGTCGCGCCAGGGTTTTTAGAACCGTAGGTACGCGGGTCGGATAAACCGAAAGCGTAGCTGACCACCACGGCAAATGAGATAGAGCCAATTAAATAAGCGGCTATTACCGCGAGCAAAGTATTCATTTCTTTTTTCCAATGTCGAATTTATTTGAGTGGCCGTAGTTGCATTAATCATCCAGGGCGCAGGTGACAGATTTTGCCTTGAGTAGGCTCTCAAGTAAACCCGGCGCAATTCCGACCAGATAACCCCGCCGCCCACCGTTAATATAAATTTTCGGTAGCAGCAGAATACCTTGTTCGACATACACTGGCAGCACTTTTTTTGTGCCGAAAGGTGAAGTGCCACCGACCATAAAACCAGAATGCCGTTGCGCCACTTCTGGCTTGCAAGGTTCAACTGACTTACAGCCTATCTGCCGCGCCAGGTTTTTGGTCGATACCTTGCAGTCTCCATGCATCAAGACAATCAAGGGTTTGGCCAGCTCATCTTGCATGACTAATGTTTTGACCACGTGATGCTCATCCACACCCAGGGCCAGCGCAGATACAGCAGTGCCGCCATGCTCTTCATAGGTATATGGATGTTCTGTAAATGATGCGCCGTGCTTACGCAAGAATTGCGTAGCCGGGGTTTCTGATACATGTTCTTTTTTAGCCAAAATAAACCTCGATAAAAAGATCGCAAAAAGGTTAGCCGCGCGGATGATGCGCTGCGTGCAGTAGCTTCAATCGCTCTTTCGCCACATGCGTATAAATCTGTGTGGTTGAAATATCCGCATGCCCCAACAACAATTGCACTACCCGTAAATCAGCACCGTGGTTTAACAGATGCGTTGCAAAGGCGTGCCGTAAAGTGTGCGGCGATAGCGGTGCAACTATACCTGCCTGAGCGGCATATTTCTTGATCAGTATCCAAAACATTTGCCGCGTCATGGCGCCGCCTCTGGCTGTGACGAACAACGCATCATCGATCTGGGCGCCGAGAATCGCTGCCCTTCCCTCGCGCAGATAGCGCTCTAGCCAGACTCTGGCGACTTCACCAAAAGGCACTAACCTGGTCTTATTTCCTTTGCCTATGATGCGCAATACGCCATCGTTGAGACTTAATTCCAGCGAGCGCAAAGAGACTAGTTCGGTCACGCGCAATCCGCAGGCGTATAGCAATTCAAGCATGGTGCGGTCACGCAAGCCCAAGGGCGTATTTTCATCCGGTGCCAGCAGCAAATGCTCGACCTGTTTTTCACTGAGCGTCTTCGGCAGGCGGTTGGCCTGTTTGGCCGATTTGAGTTTGGTGCAAGGGTTAATGCTGATCTGATTTTGCCGGAACGCCATGTGATAAAAACGCTTCAGCACCGTCATGCGGCGGTTGGCCGAGGTGGCTTTTGACTCGCTATGTTTTTGCGCCACGTATAAAAAAATATCGGCTTCGGTCACTTCCAGCAGATGCTTACGCTGCGCGGCATGCAACCATTCGGCAAACAAACGCATATCGCGTCTATAGGCTTCGAGTGAATTTTTTGCCAAGCCATCTTCCAGCCATAGCGTGTCACAAAATTGGTCGATCTGTGCCTGCACCTGCGCTGGCAACTCGATCGCAGTTGTTGCTAACTTCGCTTTTACTTTGGATTCCACAAGGCATCCTGCGTGTAGCCTGCAACGTTCTCATGCGTCAGTAGCCAGCGCTTAATGGCCACATAAAATCCGGTCTCATCATCGTGATGGGCAAAGCCGCCGAGGCCGCCGGCCGCAGTCACGCGATGACAGGGAATAATCAATGGATACCAATTTGCGCCGCAAGCCTGCCCGACCGCGCGCGGGGCTGATTTAATGTGCTTGGCGATCTGGCCGTAGGTTCTTACTTCACCACGCGGTATCGAAGAAATGGCATTCCAAACACGATGCTGGAATTCACTGCCGGTTTTTTTGAGTGGCAGGTCAAAACGGAAATCAGGCTGAGCTAGATATTTTTCGATTTGCCTGGCTGCTTTCTCGGCTAGTTTATCTGTCGGCGCTTTTACTGAAAATCTAAACGGCAGATACACCAATTCATTGATGACGCCTGCTTCGGTACGAATACCCACATTGCCAAAGGGCGCGCAGACTATCGCCGAAAACAGCTCAGTTTCATTTTCCAACATAGCTTCTCCAAAGAAAAAAGGCGCAAGAAAAAAGGCGCATCCGAGGATGCGCCTTTTAAAACATCTTTCGCGTTTTTGGCTGTTTAGTCAAGGTTTGCATCAGACTCAGCTTGTATTAAAACGCGCATCTCCCCAGTGTATTCGGCATTAAATACCGCTTATTTTCGCACTACCGCCTTCAAACTTTCTCGCCATTCGAGCTACAGCAACTACAATCTGGCGAGAATATAGCATGCAAATTTGGTGCGGCCAAATGTTAAACACTGTAAATAGTCGCTTGTTGCAAATATGTCGAAAATGCGTTTTTCTTGCAAAAATGTGCTACGTATTTTTACTTACTGGTCTACTTACTTATAAACTAGCTGCGGCAGCCATGTTGAAATACTTGGCACATAGGTAATCAGCAACAGGAAGCCTATCATCGTCAGCAGCCACGGCGCCACCGCGACCGTTAGTTCGGTAATGCCCATCTTGGCAATGCCGGATGCCACATACAGGTTCAGCCCGACTGGTGGATGGCACATCCCTACTTCCATATTCACCACCATAATAATACCGAAGTGCACTGGATCTATGCCGAGTTTCATCGCCACCGGGAACAAGATCGGTGCCATGATCAGGACGATGGAGGATGGCTCCATCACATTACCTGCTAGCAACAGCAGCACGTTCACCACCAGCAGGAAGCTGATCATGCCAAAGCCTTTGTCCATGATCCAGCCAGCCATCGCCTGAGGAATATTTTCACTGGTCATCAGGAAAGAAAATAACACCGCATTGGTAATGATGTACAAAAGCATTGCCGACATCGCAGCTGAATCGAGCAAGACCTTGGGCACTTTCGCCAGTGTCATGTCTTTATATACAAATACCGCAACCACAAAGGCATACATGGCAGACACCGCAGCCGCTTCAGTTGGGGTGAACATGCCGGAATAAATACCGCCCATCACGATCACGATCAACAGCAAACCCCAGGCACTTTTACGGAAAGCCACCAGGCGCTCAGCCCAGCTGGCCTTAGGCATACGCGGATAATTATGTTTACGTGCCAGATACCAGGTCGTCATTCCCAGGCAAAAGGCTAACAGCAAGCCAGGTATCACCCCTGCCATGAACAATTGCCCAACCGAGGTATTGGTCGAGACTGAGAACATCACCATGACTATCGATGGCGGTATCAAGATTCCCAGGGCACCTGAAGTCGTGATGACACCAGCGCCGAAGCCTTTTGGATAACCTTGCCTGACCATCGCCGGCATGATGATAGAGCCAATCGCCACCACTGTCGCTGGCGAGGAACCTGACACTGCTGCGAATAATGCGCAGGCCATCACACCCGACAAAGCCAGACCGCCATGCCAGTGCCCGACCATGGAAGTGGCAAAATTAATCATGCGTCTGGCCACCCCGCCATGAGTGAGAAAGTTACCCGCCAGGATAAAGAAAGGGATCGCCATGATCTCGAATTTTTCTATGCCGGTGAAAAGTTTTAAGGCGACCGACTCGATAGGCACCGTCGTCATCGTGAATAAAAATGTCAGTACGGTCAGGCCGAGCGAAATCGAGATCGGCATGCCGGTCAGCATTAAGGCCAGCAGCAAGACAAAAATGATGGCGGCGTTCATGCTTTAACCTCGTCTTCCAGACCTTCAACATGCGCATGGTCGTGTTTAGGAAGTTGCCCGGTCTTGATAAAGGCCCAGGTCACTTGCAGGAAACGGAAACACATCAGGTAGGAGCCCAGAGGAACCGCCAGATACACGATCCACATCGGGATTTCCATATCCGCCGAGGTTTGATCAGTGTGCCCGATTTCCCAGACAAAACTTGCCCCGAGCGTGCCGACGATGCCGGTAAAAAATGCGCCGGCCAGCAAGCCAAAAATAACGAATTGGCTGCGACGCGCTGGTTTAAGTTGATTGATCAGGACATCGACCCCGACGTGGATGCCGGTACGCACGCCATACGCCGCACCGAACTTGGCCATCCAGACAAACATATAAATCGTCAGTTCTTGTGCCCAGCTGGTATTGATTTTAATCAGAAAGTCTTGCACGCCGGGGATAGGAAAGCCCGATAAATAGCGATGCAAAACCGCCAGAAAAATGACGATGGTCGCCAAGCCCATCAAGGTGGCGATCAGCCACTCTTCCAAATGATCAAGAAATTTCATGTTGACTCCAAAAATATTCTAAGAAAACACGCTCGCCCGGATTTCTCCGGGCGAGCGCGTCACGCATGAAATTTGATTATTTGTAGCCAAGCACCGCCGCCTCTTTATTCACGCTGGCGATCAGCTCTTTACCAATGCGCCCTTCCATTTCTTTTTGCACTGGCAGCAAGGCCTTGCGCCATTCGGCTTTTTCTTTATCGGTCGGAACATACACTGTCGTCTTGCCGGATTTAAGCACCGCTTCCATGGCTTTATCGTTCTCTTGCTGTGCGATGGCATTCGCATATTTGGTCGCCGACTTCATTGCGCCTTCGAGTTCAGTGCGGATATCCGCCGGTAAGCCATCCCAGAATTTTTTATTCACGATCACCGCGTAACCGAGGTAACCATGGTTAGTCACTGTGACGTGCTTTTGCACTTCATGCATTTTTTGCGTGTACAAATTTGATGGTGGATTTTCAGTGCCATCCACCACCCCGGTTTGCAGCGCCTGATAAACTTCAGAGAAGGCCAACACTTGTGGATTAGCGCCTAGGGCACGCATCTGCGCATCCAGCACTTTAGACGACTGGATGCGAAATTTCTGCCCCTTCATGTCGCTTGGTAAATGGATGGATTTATTCGCCGACATGACTTTAAAACCGTTATCCCAAAAACTTAAACCGACTATCCCTTTGGAATCGAGTTTTTTCAACAAGCTCTTGCCGATCGGCCCTTCTGTGACACTAGATAGCACGTCTTTGCCAGGAAAAATGTAAGGAAGATCAAAAACTTCAAATTCCTTCACGCCTAATGGACCAAATTTTGCCAATGAAGGCGCCAGCATTTGCACTGCGCCAAGTTGCAAGGCCTCTAGCTCTTCCTTGTCTTTGTATAGTGTGCTATTCGGATACAGTTCAATCTTGACCCGCCCTTTGGTGGCTTTTTCTGCGAGTTCTTTAAAGCGCTCGGCGGCTTTTCCTTTCGGCGTATCGATAGAGACGACATGGCTAAATTTGATGACGATAGGCGCTTGCGCAAACGCTGCGCCGCTGACGATGGACGCTGCGACTAGGGAAAATAGCAGGGATTTGATTTTCATGTTTGTCTCCGTTTTTTAAAATGTAATTAGAATATCGCCAAAGTATTACCACAGATGAAGTTCAATGCAATTGTGGAAAACCACAATCGTGAATAAATCTGCACTGTGCGCAGCTCTACAGTAAACTAAGTTCATCATGTCCAAATCACCACTATCCCAACGTTGGCCAGGCCAAAAATGGCGCTTGCTGATCCCTATCTTATTGGTGTTGTTGTTTTTAGCCATCTTGATCTGGCTACCATGGCAAGCACAAAGGATGGAAGCGAATGAGCGTCAGGAGCAATTGATCGCCGACACCTTGTGGGTGGAACAGGCCATCCATTTTCAGTTTGACCGCAATGAAGAAATATTGCGCCAAATGGGTAAAGACATCCTCCAGGAACAGCTCTCTGCCGACAAAGCCACCGAGCGCTTTCGCCAGCTCTTAAAAAGTAACCACGAAATCCATCGCATCGACTGGTTTGACGCAAATAATCGCATCATTAGCTCTACCTCAGATTCAAGCACCGCGCTACCACAGCTAGTCCTTGCGCCAAACGGCACGAATGCGACCAAGTGTTTGGAGCCTGCGATAGAAGCGAATACTAAAAATATTTATTTACTGAGTTGCCAGATCCCTCTCACGCAAGACAAGGCCTTCCACGGCAGCATCGTCATCAGTTATCGTCTGCAAAATATATTGGAAGAAATGGCGCCCTGGTGGTTCGCCCAGGATAACCAGATCTCATTATTAAATTCAGATGAGAAGCTGCTGGCCAACAGGTCGGCGGGTGGCGCGGGTAAAAATATCTACACGCATAATCGCCTGCTGGAATTGCCGGGGCTTTCTTTGACATTGCACACCAACAGCAATAAAAGCGAGCCCAAGTTACTCTCTAACTTGCTGGTACTTTCCGTTGTGCTGTTATCGCTGGGTCTAGTCTGGAGTTTGATCGCTTTATGGCGCGACATTAACCGCCGGCTTGCCGCCGAAGGCGCTTTGCGCAAGCAGGTGGCATTTAGTAAGGCGATGGAAAACTCGCTGCTCACTGGCCTGCGCGCAAGGGATATGCAAGGTCGCCTGACTTACGTGAATCCGGCCTTTTGCAAGATGGTCGGCCTGCACGCAACAGATATTGTCGGCCGGGTCCCGCCTATGCCGTATTGGGCGCCCGAAGCTTTTGAAGAATATCAGGAACGTTTTTCCCAAATGCTCTCCGGATCAGTACCGACTGAAGGCTTTGAAACTATCTATCAGCGCGCCAATGGTGAGCGGTTTCCGGTACTGATTCATGAATCTGCCTTGGTCAACGAACACGGCACGCAAACCGGCTGGATGAGTTCTATCCTGGATATCTCAGAATTAAAACGGGCACAAGAGCTGACCCAGCAACAACAAGAAAAACTGCATGCCAGCGCCCGCCTGGCAACCATGGGAGAAATCGCCTCGATGCTGGCGCATGAACTGAACCAGCCATTGGCGGCGATATCAAGTTATACCACCGGCGCGATCAATTTAATTGCTGCCGGCAATATTGATGGATCGATGCTACAAGAAGCCATGCAAAAAGCCAGCAATCAGGCGCAAAGAGCCGGCCATATCATTCGCAGCGTGCACGAGTTCGTCAAAAAAAGAGAGGCAAGCAGGGAGCCTGTCAACCTCGCCCAATTAATCGACAGCATCATGCCGTTGGTAGAGCTGCAAGCTCAGGCCTCGCATGTGATGGTGCAATGCCAGTTAGATGAAAACTTACCCGAAGTCCTGGCCGATAAAGTCTTGCTGGAACAAGTCCTGTTAAACCTGACGCGCAATGCGATCGAATCTATGTCGCAATGTGCGCCTGAGCAACGCATCTTGCGCATCGTTGCCCGACACTCAGATGCTGCGAATGATGTTACGAATAGCGTCGTGATAGAAGTGATTGATCGCGGCCACGGGATAACTTCCGAGATCGCGCAACAATTGTTTTCGCCATTTTTCTCGACTAAATCTAGCGGCATGGGCATGGGCTTAAATATTTGCCGCACCGCGATTGAATTCCATGGCGGAACTCTGACTCACGTTGATAACCCGGCCGGTGGTACTATTTTCAGATTCAGCCTGCCAGTTGAAACAGGCACGAACCACACGCCATAGAGGAACGCCATGCTGCACATTGTTGATGACGAAGACGTAATCAGAGATTCGCTGTCGTGGCTGGCGCGTTCACGCAATATTGCCGCCACTTGTTATGACAGCGGCGATAAATTTTCCGAACTCTTAAGTAAAGCGATCAACTTTGCGCCGGATGGCGATTGCGTCTTGCTCGACGTACGTATGCCCGGCCTTAGCGGCACGAGTTTATTCGACACGCTCTCGGCCAAACAACTCACTAAGCGCCTGCCAGTAATTTTTTTAACCGGGCATGGTGATGTGCCGATGGCGGTCGACACCTTAAAGCGTGGCGCTTTCGATTTCTTTGAAAAACCGTTTAACGACAACAAACTCATGGATAGAGTGCAAGAAGCGCTGGCGCAATCGCGTGAAGCGGGCGCTGTCGCCGTAATACATGATCGCTTGGCGACCCTATCGACGCGTGAACATGAAGTGCTGGAATTGATTTTATTGGGAAAAATGAACAAGGTCATCGCCGACAATCTTGGTATCAGCATGCGTACCGTGGAAGTGCATAGAGCCCATATTTTTGACAAAATGCAGGTGAAAACGGCGGTAGAGCTGGCTGGCTTGTTGAAGTAGGTAATTTTTACTATTTTAGGAAAATGCTGAAAATAAACGACACTTTCTCTGTTAGTGGCTTGATTTTGGAGGATACTTGAATGTGATTTCTTGACAAGAAAACCAAGAAACCATTAACAATGTCATTCTTTTAATGAACAACAGAAAAGGGAGAGGCAATTATGGAATATAGAGCAATCAAGATGCATGTACCCGGTGCTATCATCAACGCGAAAAAAAAAGTACACCTAAGCGCGCGCCTAAGCTTGCAGTCAAAACGAATAATTCGTCTATTCATTCTTACAACTGTCACCCTACTGCTACCCAAATTCGTCTTTTGCCAAACAGGACCAGTTACGCCAACACCAGCACCAAGGATCACGGCAACGACTGTTACATTTCAAGCCAATAGCAGTGCCAACCTGATCAGCCCCAGCATCACTGGTTCGGCAGACAGTGTTGACCTGACTACTCAACCGGCTCACGGAATTGCGACCGTCAATGGCTTCGACATTAGTTACACGCCAAGCGCCAATTATGTTGGAACCGATAGCCTGAGTTATACCGCGACAGGTCCGGGAGGCACTTCTTCAGCAGCTACGGCATCTATTACGGTTATAGCTATCCCGCCAACAACAGCTAACCTCACGTTTCAAGCCAATAGTGGCGCCAACCCTATCCCGACAATTAGCAGCACTGCCAGTAGTTTTGCGTTGAATGCAGCGCCAAATCATGGCGTTATCACTATCAATGGACTTGCACTCACTTACACGCCAAACTTAAACTATGTTGGCAACGATACATTTTCTTACGATGCCCTCGGTCCAAACGGTGTTTTCGCTTCATCTATCGTAAACATCGTGATCACGGCCGCAGCACCGACAATCAATATATCAAGTCTATCGCTAGTCTCTGGCCAGACAAGCAACATTGATCTCGCTGCCAGTATTTCTGGACCAATTTTTACCGGCCTGACGATCGCCATAGCAACAGCGCCATCGCATGGCACTGCAACCATCAGCGGGACTATACTGACGTACATCCCAGCGCGCAATTTTGTCGGGATCGATACTCTGAGCATCACTGCCACAGGTGTTGGTGGCACCTCAAGCCCAGCGACCATCACCGTCACTGTGTTAGGCCGGCCAGACCCGTCCCAAGACACCGGCGTAGTCGCGATGCAAGCCGCGGCAGCGGCTACCGTGCGTCACTTTGAGCGCACTCAGCTAGATAATTTTAATGGTCGCTTAACCGAACTCGCCTCAAAAGCGCCAAGCAAGGCCAGCGCGAATAAACAATGTGGCGAAGTCGCTATGTGGGCCGCTGGACTCAACGGTCTAGGTTCATACAAAGGCCCGAACGGATTCGACTACAACAACTCAGGCACTAGCATCGGCGGTGATCGTTGTTTCGGCAGCGGTTCTACAGTGGCCGGCTTTGGTATCGGTTACGGGCGTGAACATAGCAAGCTCAATGCCGATGGCTCGGTGATGCGTGCCACCGCCGCGACCGGCGCAGCTTACGGTAGCCTGCAATTGATTCCATCAATACATTTTTCGTGGGTAGCTGGATTGAATCAAATCGATAGCAATTTTGATCGATATATTGCAATCAACAAGAGCTTTGGGCACGGCAAGTGGTCAGGCAAACAGTACTTAAGTTCTGGTTCGATCAGTCACGATTTCAAGTTCGACCAATTCTACTTCGTGCCGTTTTTCAAATTGGATTTATCCAGACTGAGGCTTGACCCTTATGCGGAAACCGGTGGCGGCGCGTTTGGCCTGCGCTACCAGGCACAAACCATGTCCAGCCAACGCACGACTGTCGGTTTCAACGGTGAATACACCATGGACACCAGTTTCGGCGAACTTACCCCGCGCATACGGGTCGAGTACCAACGTGATTCCGCCCGGCGTAATCCCTTGCAGGTCAGTTATGCCGATGGCGCTGACGATTTGACTTACATCATTCCAGCGGATGAACTTGATCGCCATGCCTTACTCGGGTCTATGGGCGCGGAACTAGTCCTCAAAAATGGCGTGATCGTCATCCTCAACTACGCCTATTCCGGCGCGAATGGCGGGAATAAAGCGAGTGGACTTCAGTTGCGTTTGTCGTACAAATTTTAATTTGATTAGTAACCAAACTCAAAATATCGATTAACGTCATTCTCGCGCAGGCGCACTGCTGTCCGGAATAATTTTCTTGACTAAGCTAT
>JAZJYB010000134.1:0-2678 GCA_040390685.1 Pseudomonadota bacterium
TACTAAAGTACTGTCTTCGTCGGTGCGCCTAGCTGGAACAATTTTGCGTAAGTCCTAAATTCAATTAAATTTTATTTTTTTTAGCGCAATAACAACGCATATGTCATCCATATGCGTTCCTAACACCCTTAGCAGGATAGTGGCGCCCTGTTTAACCAATATGAAGGTGATATGAGTAAAAATCCTCAGCGCGAAAGCGTCGCAGCACTCACTCTGGGTGCTCTGGGTGTGGTGTATGGCGATATCGGTACCAGCCCCTTGTACACCATGAAAGAAGTGTTCAGCCCGGCCACCGGTATCCCGCTCGATGCCACCCATTTGATCGGTGCCGTCTCGGTGATTTTCTGGGGCTTGATGATGGTGGTTACCCTTAAATACGTCATGCTGATTTTGCGCGCCGATAATCGCGGTGAGGGCGGCATCATGGCACTGACCGCATTGGCCGCCAAGGCCGCAGGCAAAACCCCGCACAGTCGCGTGCTGTTATTGCTGACCGGCGTACTCGGTGCGGCGCTGTTCTATGGTGATAGTGTGATCACACCCGCGATCTCGGTACTCAGCGCGGTCGAAGGGCTCGAGGTCGCTTCGCAGACTTTTAAACCGTATGTCTTGCCGATCTCAATTGCCGTGCTGATTGGCCTGTTTGCTGTGCAGCGTCATGGCACGGGGCTGGTCGGTAAGATGTTTGGCCCGGTGATTGTCGTATGGTTTGCTGTGCTCGCCGCGGCAGGTGTCAATGAAATCATACAGCAGCCAGCGATTTTGGCTGCACTGAATCCTCTCAATGCACTCCGCTTCATGACCGCGCAAGGTTGGCATATTTTTGTCGCGATGGGTGCGATCGTGCTGGCGTTTACCGGTGCCGAGGCCTTATATGCCGACATGGGGCATTTTGGTAAACGTCCGATACGCATGGCCTGGATGGGTCTGGTGTTGCCAGCTTTGGCCCTGCATTACATGGGCCAGGGTGCACTGCTGATGCGCGACCCTTCTGCCTTGGAAAATCCCTTCTATCGCATGTTCCCTACCAGCGTGCTGGTGCCAATGGTGATGCTGGCCACGGTCGCGACCGTGATCGCTTCGCAAGCGGTCATCTCCGGCGCATATTCGATGACCAAGCAAGCCATGCAACTGGGCTTGTTGCCGCGCATGCAGGTGCATTTCACTTCGGTCAAAGAGATGGGACAAATTTATTTGCCTAGTGTGAACTGGATCTTGCTGGCTGGCGTGTTATTAGCTGTAGTGGGTTTCGGCAGTTCGTCCGCCATGGCTGCGGCCTACGGTATTGCGGTTACAGTAACGATGCTGATCACAACCTTGCTGACTTTTTTCGTGATCCGCAATGCATGGAACTTCGCCTTGCCTTTAGCGATCGGATCGACCGCGGTCTTTCTGATGCTAGATACTTTGCTGGTCGTATCATGTTCACTCAAATTCTTTGATGGTGGCTGGTTCCCGCTGGTGCTTGGTGGCTTGATTTTCACTGTTATGGCAACCTGGCGCCGTGGCCGCGAGCTGCTCATCACGAATATCCTTCAGGATGACCCAGAACTGCTGCCTTTCATCACTAGCTTGTCGGCGGATGATATGCCGCGCGCCTCACGCACAGCGATTTATGCAGTGGCCAATCCAGAAACAGTGCCGCAAGCGTTGATGCACAACCTCAAGCACAACCAGGTGCTGCATGAGCGCAACGTCATCCTGACGGTGGTGTTTCATGATGTGCCCTGGGTTCCGGTTGAAGAGCGCCTGCAAGTTGAAGTAATGGTGCCGGGTTTCTGGAAAGTGAAAGTCAATTACGGCTTCATGAACATGCCGGATATCCCCAAGGCGCTGGAATTATGCGAAGCGCATGGTCTGCCGATTAATCTGTTTGAGACTTCGTATTTCCTCAGCAGAGAAATCGTGGTGCCAACCAAAGGCACAGGTATGGTGCATTGGAGAGAAGTCATGTTCGCCGTCATGTCACGTAACTCAGGCAGCGTTGCAGACTTCTTTAAATTGCCGAATAACTGCGTGATTGAGTTGGGTACGCGGGTGCAAATTTAAGCTTTAAAAAGTCTCACCAAGGTGGTCTAAAGTTCCAAGCCCACCACGCAATTTCCATGCGCTTTTGTAGCCAATCTGGCTGGCAGGGCGCACGGAGATTGCGTGGTGGGCTTTTTCTTTTTTAAAGCACGTGTTCTGCTCATAAATCATGAGCTTATTTTCCAATTTTTACAGTTTGTTTACACGATCTTTATCAGTCTTTACAAAGTTTTTACGCGCTTTTGTCTATTCTTCTCAGTGTGAAAAACCAACGGGGAAAATCATGGATATGTTGATGGATATTTTGTATGTAGGCGGGATAGCAGGGTTTTTCCTGCTGGTCTGGGCTTTAGCGCAGGCGTGTGACAACTTGGGAGCTAAATCATGAACACGTTTTATGTGATTGGTGCCGTGGTAGCGGCTGGCCTGTTGGTGTATCTGGTAGTGGCATTGTTGAAAGCTGAGGATCTGTGATGACTACGCAAGCAATTATTCTCTTAGTGGCATTTCTAGCGGTACTGCTGACCTTGTCGTATCCGCTGGGCATCCTGATTGCCAAAATCGCCGATGACAAGGCCGCCGTGTCCGGTTTCGGCTGGTTGGCCTGGCTGGAAAAAGGTTTATACAAAGTAGCCGGCGTCAAAACAGAC
>JAZJYB010000135.1:0-9806 GCA_040390685.1 Pseudomonadota bacterium
AAATCGGCCCGCATCATGAAGGCTTGCGGCGTCACATTGGTAACTCCCTGCATGCGCAGAATGAAGGGCCGGACAAACAATAAAAACGTCACAAAACTCGATACCGGGTTACCAGGTAATCCTAGGAAGAATGCGCTGCCGTCCAGTTTATTAATTTCGCCAAAGGCCAAAGGCTTGCCAGGTTTGACGGCGATCTGCCACATATTCAGACGCCCTTCCGCTTCCACCGCTGGCTTGATATGGTCTTCTTCACCGACCGAGACGCCACCCGAAGTGATGATCAGGTCATGCCCCTTCGCTGCGTCACGCAAGGTATCGCGCGTTACTTCCAGACTGTCCGGCACGATGCCATAGTCAGTCACAGTACAGCCCAAGTTTTGCAACAGGCCATTCAGTA
This sequence comes from Pseudomonadota bacterium, assembly GCA_040390685.1. Classification (GTDB taxonomy): domain Bacteria; phylum Pseudomonadota; class Gammaproteobacteria; order Burkholderiales; family Burkholderiaceae_D; genus Undibacterium. The sequence continues at coordinate 398 of JAZJYB010000135.1, forward strand.
AAAAACGATTCGAGTTATAAATCGCGCCAGGCTTTAATGCTTCACCGGGCATAGTCAATTCATCCCCGGTAAAAAACACCGCCACACGCAATTTGCGCCACACCGGCAAATTTGCCAGACCGACTGAGGCAGCGAGACCCATCTCTTGCGCACGCAAACGTGTGCCCGCTGTCAAGATGGTTGCACCAGCCCGGATATCTTCACCCTCGCGGCGTATCCACTCACCGCTGGCCGGCACATGCGAGACCGTCACGAAATCGCCATCCAACGCACACTGCTCTTGCATCACAACCGCATCTGCCCCCGGCGGTATCATCGCACCGGTAAAAATTCTGGCTGCTGTGCCAGCTTCCAATGGCCGCGCGATATGCCCTGCAGGTATCCGCTGCGACACCCGCAAACGCGCTTGCCCGCTGGCGCAATCAGCGGCGCGAACCGCATAGCCATCCATCTGGGTATTGTCCATCGGCGGCACATTCAGCAAAGATCCTTGCGCCTGCGCCAGCACGCGGCCGTTCGCTTCCAAAGTATTAAGGGATTCAGTTTCCGCTACTGGCCGCACCGCAGTGAGTAAAAAATCTAGCGCTTCGGCGACGCTTAACATGGGTTTTTTTGTGGTCGTGGTCATAGTAAATGCGATGGAAATTGCAATGGCAGAAATGATTTACCCCACATTGTATAACCTTCACCATAAAACATTCAGGCATTCTCTCTCATTACTTTAAGCAAAATATGACAAACAAGAGCGCTTGCTGGCAAAAAAGTATGAATCACAGGAACCCGGATTTCCTTCCCTATCCATTCGGCTTGAGCCTCTGACACCGCGACGATGCCGTCATTGAGTTCATCTAGAAATGGACTGTATCTTCCGTTGATGCCTTTGATCCCTACGATGCTGGTGTTTGGCACTTTAAGACCGGCGATTGTTGCCATTCTTTCGCTGGATGAGAGAAGTTGGCCGCAGTCTCCGGCCAACAGGCGAAACAAGATTTTTTCACTCAGCTTTTTTGCCATACGTGAGGCCGAGACTGGCGAGCCGAGTAGGAAAACATGCTTGGGCGCTCGACTCGTCACAGGGCATTGGCTGAGTGCACTTCTGAGTAATACACCACCTAGCGAGTGGCCTATCAATACATACTCCCCTTGCGCTGCGAGTTGCGTTATTTTTCGGCTCAGGCGCTCACGGATAGCGGCGAAATTTTCTAGCGCCGTGGAATAGCCAAAGATATTGGCGGAATATCCCCTTGTCCGCAAATACAAAAGTAGTCGTGCGCCAGACAGAGGCGTTCGTCCCATTCCATGTACATACAAAATTTGCATAAGCTATTTCGCCGATCAAAATTGACGCATTTATTCTTCTATGGCTTCCGATGCTACTCTCGTTTCTGGTATCAAATACGGTTTGGCAAAGGTAAATACTTCTTGCGAAGGGCCGTCACGGCGTAGCTTCTCTAGCATCGCCCTGGCCGATTCTGGTGTCGGGCGTTGCCCGGCTGGTAGCCACCAAAGTGCCAGGGTTGCTTCAGTCGGTTTTTCAAACCAGTTCTTTTTCTGTCTTAAGATACTTAAGTGATCGCCGGAATAGACGTAATTCTTGAGTGCATCGAACGAAGACCACACAGATAAATTCATGATGATCAATGGATCATCAAATGGCTGCAAGGCCGTAGCATCGCCCTCGTCCGTTTGCAAACGCCAGACGAATCCCTGACTATTGTCGGCCAATTGGTTGATATGGTCTAATTGATCCACAAAACCCTGCATCAATGGGTTATCCAGCGGTGCGATGGCTTTAGCTATATTTACTTGCGCCAGATGGTATTGAATTTGCATTTCGGTTTCCGCTCGTGTCGTCTAATAAATAAGGAAATTGGCTAGCAGGCCCAAATTAGAGATGCATATGTATGCCCATCGCAGCTTATTCAAGTACGTTTGACTATTTATAGGAGAAAAGTTATCGGCGCAGCTTAAGGCCGCATTTATTTCAGCTACAATCTATCGCTAACTTAAAAAGTTTAAAGGAGAAATATCATGGCAAAGAAGAATGACGAACTCGATCCAGAAACGATGGCCGTGATTGAATGGTGCATAGAGGTGGAAGGCTATCTGGTCGCTGGTGGTGCAACCGTCGCGCAAGCGCAAGAATATATCGAGGATCAGATTGAGTTTTTGACCGATCAATTTTATGATCAAGTGACAGCCGAAGATGCGGCTAAAGAAGCCTTGAGCTGATTGAGATTTTAAATTATCTGTATTGAAACTCGAAAGAGTGAAAGCGCCAACTTCTGGCGTTTTCACTCTTTCGAACAAAACATCATCAATGAGCACGCTGACGGTTATAAAGATATCCGGCAGCCAAACTAATCACTGCAATGGCGAGCTGAATTTGTATTGACCCCAGGTTGGCTACGCCATTAAAGCCGACAACATCGACCACCGCTTCTTTAGTAACGTTCAAAGCAACGTACACGCCAAACAAGAACAAAGCTAAAAACGTTCGTGCCGTACCAGAACAGCGACCAAATAGTGTCGCCAGCGCACTTAAACTCAATACGCCGCTAATCAATGCCGCAGCCCTGACTGGCTCGACAAAACTCCAGCGTAAGGCGATCACCCCCATAAACATGGAGCCCAGCACAGCCGCGCTTGTGAACTGGCGTAAATAGCGCTGCACTATACCGCCTGGCACCGCGCCAGTCAGCTCCTCGGTATTCGCTTGAAAATCACGCGTACTGATATCGCTGATCATGACGCCCCAAAACACCACTGCGGCGATCAATACGCCTGATAAATTATGCACGCTGGAAAACATGGATGCCAACAGGACAACGACTAGCACCAAAATTGCCGAGGGTGAAGTGACTAAACTCAAGGCGATGTCGGCCATTATCCGTCCGGCGAGACCAGGCACGCTGGCAGAAAGTCGGAACAATGGTTGAACTAATTTGGCTAAAGGACGCGACCAGGCGTTAATGATATCCAAAGGACTACGACGTTTGCGTGTACTCGATAGTTTCACGCGATCTGGTGAATATCGATGGAAAAAGAAAATTGCCGGCAACAGGGGGAGCAGCGCAATGACTGCTGTAGCGCAACGCCACCAGATAATTTGCATCGACCACAGGGCGTTCGCTAGAGTAATCGTGGGGAGTTTTGCGTCAAATGTACTTACGCCCAGCGACAAATGATCGGTCAGTAAAACCATTTTCAGGTTGATCATTCCCGTCGCCAAGCCCATAAAATCAAGCAGTAACAAAGGGTTCAAACCGATTTTAATCGACTCATCCATTATTGCCATTAAGGCCATTTGAGCCATCCAAACCATGAAATAGATAAGGTCACCTGCCTTACCCATTAAACCTGCAACACTATCAAACAAAATGGCACAGCTCACAACAAAAAATACTGTAGGGAGCAACAGCAGGCTATACGTTTGTAGATAAACCAACAGCTGTATCGGGCCATCACCACGGAGTAAATGACACACCAAAGTCGTACCCAGCAAACCCGCGACCAAGGTCAGCAAATACAGCACGCCGCCTAGCCAACGGCTAAACAAAAATATGCCATTGCCTACCTGTGTTGCGCCAATCACACTGCCGTTGCCACTGCGTAAATCTTCAGCGATACGACCGCGCACCAAATAGAAACCCGCTATGCCAAACAACATTGAGGCCAAACTTGCGGTACCAAATGACAATAGCGAACTGGTATATAAAACCCTTGCCTCCTCGATCGCCATCATGGTCATGTCTGAATTCGGATCAGGAATCATCGCCCAGCTAATCGCGATGACAGCAAGCAAAACGACCAAGGTGCTGAGACGACGTAGGCGCAAGCGCGCTTCAGTTAACACTAATGTTTTGATGAGTTGGAGCTTGAAGTTCAGGTTCATGCTGCCATCCCCTCTACCCGCTCAAGAGCTGCATAACGTTGTGCCATCAATGCCTCTTCCAGGCTAGGCTCGGTCGTTTGCGCACCATGGCAAGGTGAATGCGGATGCGCGATGCGTAGATTAACGTTACTGCCACTGCGTTGTGCATGCAAAACTTGCACCTTGCTGCGCAAGGCATCATATTGTTCACCTTCGACCTGAGCTGACCAGATCTGGCCACGTGCCTTGTCCAAAATCATCTCAGGTGTTTCAAACGCGATCAACTTACCGTTGCGCATAATCGCCAACTGGCTGGCTATGCTCTCTACATCCGAGACGATATGGGTGGACATAATCACGAGCTTTTTAAATCCTAGTTCAGCCAGAAGATTGCGAAAACGCAGACGCTCTTCCGGATCAAGCCCGGCGGTCGGCTCGTCGACAATTAAAATCTCCGGGTCATTCAGCAGCGCTTGTGCAATCCCCAAACGACGGCGCATGCCGCCAGAGAAGGTAGATGCCGGACGATGCGCATGATCGTGCAGATTCACCAATTCAAGCAGATGGCGGATTCGTGCAGCGTCGCGCACGCCTTTAAGCGCGGCGAAATACTGCATGAATTCGAGTGCAGTCAGGTTCGGATACACGCCAAAATCCTGCGGCAAAAAACCCAGACGCTTGCGGATAGCATCCGGCTTTTTCGCAATGTCTTCACCATGAAACAGGATCTGTCCGCTACTCGGGCGCGTCAGCGTTGCTATCATCTGCATCAGCGTTGTTTTGCCGGCGCCATTATGGCCAATCAAGCCGACTACGCCATGCGTTAAATTCAGCGAGACATCATCCACAGCAGTGACGCTTTTACCGAATGTTTTTACCACGTTGCGAATTTCGAGCATGTCATTTCCTTGGTGAGTGGTGGTGACAGCGTAGCCACCGGTTTTTGATGACGCCAGATTAAAGGAAGAGATTGAGTGCTGTGTTTGGAATGAGACGAAATGCAAATTAGCCGGTATGGACGGTACGATGCGAGACTTTGGCGAATGAAACGGCGCGTATGACGCGCGTAAATTTTGCTACTGGCAGGCGCTCTTTCAGAGCGCAACTAAAACACTAGGAAATTCTATATAAAACACCGTTCCACCGTCAGCGTTTGCATAAAAACCGATGTTGCCATCCATTTTCTCAACAATCTCCTTGGTGATTGCCAAGCCCAGGCCTGTGCCTTCTTTTGAACGGGTATCCGAGCCGTCCGCCTGTGAAAACTTTTGGAAGATACGTTCGACAAAGCTTGCGGGAATGCCTGGCCCCTTGTCTGCCACTTCGATTTTGATCCGATTACCGCCCATATCGACAACATGTATTCGGACGGTCTCGCCAACAGGCGAGAATTTGCATGCGTTCGATATCAAATTTGCCAAAATCTGGGCAAAGCGATCCGCATCCACCCGGATAGAGAGCGCTGGCACTTTTGTTTCGAGTGACAAGGCGACACCCCATTTATGCGCGAATGCCTGATGCGATTCGAGCGCATCTTCGATCAATGCTTGCAAAGGGAATAATTGAAAATTAAAGTCCATCATATTCGCTTCAATTTTCTGCATATCGAGCAAATCGTCAATCAAGCGCGATAAGCGTTCCGCATTATTTAAGGCGACTTGACCAAGCTTGGCAGCGGGCGCTGGCAATACTCCAGTCACACCACCGACCATCAACCCGAGCCCACCACGAATTGCGGTCAAAGGAGTGCGTAGTTCATGGCTCACGGTCGAGACGAATTGGCTCTTCATTCTTTCAACCCGCTTTTGTTCGGTAATATCGCGCACAATCACAATGAATTTCCTCTTCCCATTGTCAGGAAAAACACTCAAGGAAAGCTCCGCAGAGAAAACGCTGCCATCTGCGTGCAACTGTTGCAATTCCAGATCCATTTGCCCATTTTTTGCCAAGTTCGGATCGACTAAAACCAGCTGCAATTTTCCGACCTCATCTGGATGACAAAATGTGGAAAATGACACACCCAAGATTTTTTGCGCACTCCTACCGTACAAGGCCATGCCTGCGCGATTGCATGATTCGATTATCCAGTTCTGATCCGTCGTAAGGATCACATCGGCTGCATGTTGCAAGATGGCTTGCATGCGCTCGGCGGTGTCGCGATTGAGCTGCTGCTGTACCATCAATTCTTGCAAACGTTCTGCAACCAAAGATTCCAGTCTAGCCTGATCGCGCGTAAGGCTCGCGACCCGCCAACGATATGCGCTGATTAACGAGCCTGTCATAAGAATAAGCATGAGCGCACGAAACCAAGCAGTTTGCCAATATGGCGGTGGAATGATGACATTCAGACTGGCAGCTTGCTCACTCCAGACACCTCGGTCATTGGCCGCCTTGACTTGAAAAACATAGTTACCGGGATCTAGGTTGGTATAAGTGGCGACGCGATGGTCTGCATCAGCCTCGACCCAATCATGGTCAAAACCCTTAAGTTGATAGGCGTAGCTATTTTTCGCTGGATCAGCAAAATGCAAAGCAGAAAATTCGATAGAAAATACCGATTCTTGCCGCGAAACTGTCAATGACTTAGCTGCGGTTACCGGGCCACGCAATTCGACATCCGCAGGGATATTTCCTTCTTTTAGCGTTCGATTAAAAACGCTTATGTCGGTGATCGCTATTTGCGGCGCAAATGAAGCGCTTTGTACTACATCGGGATAAACCGCAGTCATGCCCTTTATGCCGCCAAAGTACAGCACACCATCGTTACCGCGATACGAGGCGCCAGAAAAACTATCTGACAGGCCGTCGCTGACAGTATAACGATCAACCGCCCCGCTATTCGGATCAAAGCGGATCAAACCGACGATCGTACTGAGCCATAATTTTTCTTGCAGATCACTTTCTATCGCCACAATATTCGCCGCACCTACACTGTCTTTAGCCTCATAGCGCCGAAAACTAATGCTGCCATCTTTTGCCGTAATAATTTCACTTAAACCATTGACTGCACCAACCCACAAACGCCCCCCAGCATCTTGATGCAAGGACGATATGTTGTCGCTGCTAATACTTGTAGTATCTTTTTCGTTATGGCGAAAATGGCGAAATTTACCTGTGCGAATATCGAGCAAATCGAGCCCGCCACCTACCCACTCAGAACCAGCCCAAAGCCGACCTAACCGGTCTTGTAAAATGGCGGTCGTTCCTTTTGCGCTGCGGCTTGTGGGGTCGGCAGAATTTGGCGTAAAGCTCCGGTAAGTGCCTAATTTACTGTCATAGCGTATCAAGCTATTCCCGGTGCCAAGCCAGAGTATTCCCTTGTCACCCGGTGCGATAGTATTGATATAGTCATTGGCGACGCTGTCAAAATGAATGACTTTGAATCGGCCATCAAGAGTATCAAGTCGATTCAATCCCACAGACGTACCGACCCAGAGCGGACCATCAGGCTCTTGATAAAGGCTATACGCCAGATTATTGCTTAATGTACCCTGGGAACCTGGCCGTTTAGGATCAGCTTGATACTGTTTGATTACATTGCCTGTCACACGATCATATAAGGCAACCCCACTATTACCGCTTAACCAAAGCCGCCCGCCGGGGGCTCCAGCTATACGCAATAAGGCATTGTTCGGTCGCGGATTTTCTTTATCCTCGTCGATAGGGATAATGCGTGTGAAGCCCTTGCTATTCAAATTGCATAAGGCGATTCCGTCAGTCAGAGACGCGACCCATAACATCCCACCCCGGTCATGCAATATCGCGCGTATGTCGTCGGCTGGAAGGCTATTTGGATCTATCGCGCGTTTCACAAAATGCATGAATTTGCCGCTATTTCTCTCCCAACGAAGTAAGCCGGCCGATAAGGTCGCCGCCCATATGCTGCCGTTTCTATCTTCATATATGCTATTGATCCGGCTGTTAGGTGACTCAAGTCTTTGGCGTTGCGACCATACACTCAAGGTATTCCATTTAAGCACGCCATTCTCTGTCCCTATCCACAAATTGCCTTGTGCATCCAGGTGCAGTGAGCGAACAATATTTAACTTGGAATCTGGCGCCAGTTCGGTATCGATGCGGTAGTGAATAAAATTGCTGGCACCGGCTGCCAGATAATCCAGGCCAGCTGGCCAGGTACCCGCCCATACCCCGCCATGCTAATCTAAGGCAATCGCATTGAGGTCGTTGCTTGCCAGGCTGCCCGCTTGCGTCGGGTCATGTTCATACAGTATAAAACTCCCTTGGACAGGATCGAAATGCTGCAAACCACCCCAAGTGGCCAGCCACATTCCCGATTTTCCGTCCGAAATGATGGCTTTGATGATGCGCCGGTTATTCCCGCCATCCGTAGGCAGAAAGCGGGTAAAGTCGCCACTCTCCGCATTGAAACGCGCCAAGCCATTTTGCGTCCCTACCCAAATATGGCCATCCTTATCTTCAAAAAGCGCCGATACCCTATCGTGCGGCAAACTCTTAATGTTGCTCACCTGATGTTGATATTTTTCAGATTTATAGCCGTTATAGCGATACAAGCCAGCATTGTTGGTACCGATCCAGACAAAGCCTTGTCGATCTTGTATGAGGGATATCGTGGAAAGCTGATCTGCACCAAGTGAAGCAAGCCTCTGAAAGCGTAACTCGGATGTAGGCGCAGCGCCTGCCAATGGAGAGATAAGCCCCATTACGAACATGAGGGCGAGCACGCGAAAAAATAGTGCTTTTATGACAGTATTCAAGAGTTGGACTCTAGTGAAAAAATAGCATGCAAATCAGTTCAACCCACTTTGCCTAAGCGTATGCTTAAAGTCAATTATTTTCTAGAACTGTGGATGTCATTGCCGGCATTTACGCTATGATCCATTTCCACTCATTAATTCGCGCGACCGCATGACGCAAATTTGTCCAAAATGTAGTTACGTCCGCAAAGAATCCGATACCTGCCCGGCGTGGCAGTGTCCGGCTTGTCAGGTTGCATACACCAAGGGTGGTGACAGCGCCCCGTCAATTTATTTACGCAATCCCGCGAATAAATCCAGCCAAGGCGCGGCGCGCGGCGTTCCTGCGCGCACCTGGAAATTGTTGATACTTTTTGCCATCATTGCTGCCATTGCATGGCAAAGCGGACCAGCGTTTAGAAAAAAATCTAGGCATGGTGCAGTGGCCAATTCCACGCAATCATCGCTGCAACCAGAAGTTATTTTGTACGGAACGACCTGGTGCGGTTATTGCGCTGCGGCTCGCGAATTTTTTGATGCCAACGGTATTCGATATACCGAATACGATACTGAAAAAACCACAGAAGGATATGAAGGACATAGAAAACTAGGTGGCGGCGGTGTGCCGCTGATTGTGGTTGGTGGCGATGTCATGCATGGCTACAACGAGGCAGGCTTGCGGCAAGTGCTTGCCCCTTGGATGCGACGCAACTAATTATCGCAGCGAAAAAAAACGCACTCATCGTGCGTTTTTTTTACAAATCCAGTCACTAGTGTCCGGTTAAATTGCTGTAAAAGCCGAAGAATCCGCATAACGACG
>JAZJYB010000136.1:0-648 GCA_040390685.1 Pseudomonadota bacterium
TGGTGTAAAGTCAAAATGACGCATGATGATATCCTTTTAAGTTGAAGCGATAAGTTAATTAAGAATTTAGCAAACCTCTTGAAACATCGAGCATTTGCTGATTCAAATATGGGACGCATTAAGCGGGTTTCAAGATCTTGAAATTCATCATCAGAGCCCATATATCGTAGCGTTTGCAATTCAATTATTTCAATTAGGATCAAGTATGGCAAAGTTGTATTTCAGATATTCGGCAATGAATGCCGGTAAGTCCACCGCACTCTTGCAGGTGGCGCACAACTACGAAGAGCAAGGACAGAAGGTGCGTTTATTTACCGCCTCTATCGACAATCGCTACGGTGTCGGCAAGGTTACTTCGCGCCTTGGCCCGCAACGCGAAGCGGAAGTATTTGATGCAGAGTTCAATTTTTTAAATGAGATACCGCAGGTCAATTGTGTGTTGGTCGATGAGGCACAATTTCTCACGCCGGCGCAAGTCAGGCAACTCCACCAGCTGGCGCAAGTGCATGGTGTGCCTGTGATTTGTTATGGCATACGCAGTGATTTTGTCGGCGAACCTTTTCCAGGATCGACTTATTTACTCACTTTGGCTGACGACATTGAAGAGCTGAAAAATATTTGCGCTTGCGGAAAAAAAGCCACGATGAA
>JAZJYB010000136.1:658-10174 GCA_040390685.1 Pseudomonadota bacterium
AATATTCGTGTCGATGAAAATGGCAAGCGCGTTACCGCTGGCGAGCAAGTTGCGGTTGGTGGTAATGAAAGATATCTGCATGCCTGCGGTCGATGTTTTTATAAGGCTTAAATAATTAGAAAAAAGCTTCTATTTATTTTTGCAACGCGTGTCAACAATAAATCAAATGCTCGCGTTATAGGCATACGTAGAAACTGTCTACGGCAAAAATGAAACGGATTAAATAATGAACAAGCTGATCGCCACTCTCGTTGCTGCTACCTTTGCTATGGGTACAGCGTTCGCACAAACTGCAGCTACAACTGCAGTGCAAGCAACACCTTCCGCAGCTCCTGCCACTACAACTCCAGCAACCACAACAGCAGTGAAGGCAACGCCACCTGCAATGCCGGTTGCTGCAACCGCAGTAGCAGTGACTGCACCAGCCGCTGCAACACCTGCAACACCTGTAAAAGCAGCTACTGCAGTGACAACGCCAGTCGCACCAGTAGCTGCAACTGCTCCAGTCACTGTGGCAAAAGCAGAGACCCATGTTGCTACGAAAAAAGCAAAAGTGCATGCGAAAAAAGTGACCGAGAAGGCACCTGTAGTAGTTGCAGAAACAAAGCCAGTAACGACAACTAAGTAAGTAATTTAAAGTTTTGTAACAGGCTAGGATGTTCGTTAAATCTGAATGCCACTGGTGAAATTCGGGAAATAAAAAACGGCGCTTGATGCGCCGTTTTTCATTTCTAACCTCAGGATTGTGCGGCTAAACCATGTTATTTTGCAGCTGGTCGCAAAAATTGTGTTTTCCTTATACATAGCGTGCACAATGCGTTCAGTCTGTTATTTTCGTCGAAAACCCTAGGAGAACCCCATGTTTAAATTGACCCCTGTTGCACTTATTTTTTCTGGTTTATTTTTCACTTCGTTTGCGCACGCCGCTGAACAAACGCGCACTGTCCCCGCATTCAAGGCGATTAATAACAAGGGCGCGTTCAGTCTGGTGGTTGAAGTGGGCAAAGTGCAATCCGTAGTAATTAAAGGTGACGACAAATTTATTTCCAAGGTCGTGACTGAAGTGGTCGGTGATGAGCTGTTGGTGTCGTACCGGGAAAAAAATTCAATCAAGATTTCTGATGACACGCAAATTACTGTCACGGTGCCAGAACTGGTTAAATTCAAGATGGAAGGTGCAGGCGCCACCGTCATCAATAATGTGGCCGGACCGAGATTTGATGTGAACTATGAAGGCGTCGGTTCTTTGGTTGTAACGGGAAAAACGCAAACCTTGAAACTCAAAGTGCAGGGTGTTGGCATGGTCGATACCAAGGGTCTGATCGCCGAGACTGCCGATGTGAATCTGGAAGGTGTCGGTTCGGTGAAGGTCTACGCCAGCGAAAGATTGAAAGCCTCGGTACAGGGCATAGGTTCGCTGAATTATTATGGCAACCCGCGTTCAATCAGCAAATCGGTTGAAGGTATCGGCAGCATGCGTGCTGGGGACTAAATTATTCCAATTCTAAATCATCCATGTCGTTGTTGCCTTCGCCTCGCCGTGCAGGTGCACTGTCTTCGGCTCGTCGCCTAGACACGAATGATTTGGAAATGGAATAAGTCCAATAAACTTGTTTAAGCCTTCACTTCTTTATCCGGATACTTGAACAGTCCCGGATTATTTTCGGCGGATTCGCGCAACATATCCCACACCACACGCACGCGTTGCAGGCGATACAGATCGGTCGGGGCGGCCAGCCAGAAACTGCGTTCGGCGTAAAAATTATTTTCCAGCACGCGTACCAGTCGCCCATCGTTGGGGATCGCATATGGCGGCGCCATGATCAGGCCGAAGCCAAGCGCGGCGGCTTCACACTGCGCCGCCATGCCGGTACAGCAAAGCCGACGGCGCGGCGTAAAGCCTAGTTCGCTCATGTAGTTGAGGCCGCTGCTGGCCAGCCTATCTTGTACCCAATCGACAAAATCGTGAGTGTGCAGATCTTCCTGCTTCAGAATCGGCGGATGCCGTGCCAGGTATTCAGGTGCGCCGTAAATATACAGACGAAAACTGGCTAGCCGGGTCACCATATATCGGCCAGTGCTGGGTGGATCTAGCATCACACCCAGGTCAGCTTCACGGTTCGCTAAATTGGCGAAACGCGGCAGCATCAACAAATCCACACTCAAGTCAGGATGCGACTGCAACAGGCCAACCAACAGCGGCGCCACCACGCGCGCACCAAAAATTTCTGGCGCGCCTAGCCTTACTACGCCGCGTGCCGAAATTTGCCCGCCACTGAGCTGGTCTTTTGCCGCAACGGCGGCGCTTTCCATCGCCTCGGCATGCGGTAATAAGGCCAGGCCCATTTCAGTCAGTTGATAGCCTTCGCGGCTGCGGTCAAATAAAGTAGTGCCCAATTGCAGCTCGAGCCGGTCGATCCGGCGCGCCACCGTCGTATGCTCTACCGAGAGGCGCCGCGAGGTTCCCGATAGCGTGCCAGAGCGTGCCAGCTCAAGAAAAAATCGCAGGTCAGTCCATTCGGGAAGTGTGTTCATACCGGACATTGTGCAGCAAAGCACAATAATTTGGCAAGCGGGCATTTATTGCCGCTTATTGCCTACTTAATATGCAAATAAATGCACGGCAATGGATTGTTGCAGCGACGCCACGCTTGAATTATGCACAGGGAAATCCATAAAATTTGCCAATATCAAAGACTTACTGGGTATGAGTGCATTAATTTTCTTTTAAATCGCCTGAAATTACCCTATGTGCATTTGTGCACATAGGGTGGGCGGATCAGCCACTTTCGCCGGAGAGCAATTTAATGGAAACTGAATTCCATGCGTTGGTATGCAATTGCGACCGCATAACACTAATTGACAATAACGGAGACTACTATGCATTTGAATCAAAAAAATATGAAACTCTCGCGCATTGCTGCTGCGGTCCTGCTGGCTTTCTCAGGCGGCGCGATTACGGTGGCTCATGCACAAACTGCTAAAGCTGAAGAAGCGGTAACGACGAATAGTGAAGTTTCCGTGGTGACGATAACCGCGCGCCGTCGTGAAGAATCGCTGCAAGATGTACCTGTTTCAGTGACCGCCTACAATGCTGACCAACTTTCCAAGACCGGGATACCCGATGTCACCGGTCTGGCGCAGTCCTTGCCGAATACCACGCTAAAAGCCTCGCGTGCCACCAACTCCACCTTGACCGCATTCATCCGCGGCGTCGGCCAGCAGGACCCGCTGGCTGGTTTTGAATCTGGTGTGGGGATTTACCTCGACGATATTTTCCTGGCGCGCCCACAAGGTGCGGTCGCCGACATCTACGACGTAGAACGTATTGAAGTCTTGCGCGGCCCTCAGGGCACGCTATACGGCCGCAATACCATTGGCGGCGCGGTCAAGTACGTTACGCGCAAATTGGCACCACAGACAGATGTGCGCTTGAAAGCAACGGTAGGTACTTATGGCCAGACTGATGCGGTAGTGACCGCCAGCACGCCAATCTCAGATGCTGTCAGGATTGGCGCATCGGTGGCAAAATTCAAGCGGGAAGGCTTCGGCAGGAACCTCACTACCGGTGGCTATAACTACGACAAAGACGTCACTGCTGGCCGCGTCAGTGTTGAAATAAGCCCTAGTAGTTCACTCTTCATTCGCCTTGCAGCCGATACCAGCCAGGATGATTCCAGTCCGAAAAACGGCCATCGTCTGGTGGCAGGAAAAACCAGCGGCGCGCCAATTTTGGCCAACGTGTTCGATACTCAGGCTGAAATGGTCACTGCCCTGGGCCATGCTCAGCAAGTCAAAGCGCATGGTGAATCCGCTCTGATCGAATGGCAGATCACTGATGATCTGACCATGAAATCCATTACTGCCTCCAGGCAGGATACCTCGTATGCACCGATCGATTTTGACTCACTGGCTAAGGTGGATTTTGAAGCGCCTGCACTATATAAAAATAAACAGTTCAGCCAGGAATTGCAACTGACCTATACCGGTAGCAAATTTCAAGGCGTTGCCGGCGCTTATTATATCGACGCAAATGCGTTCGATAAATTCGATGCGGTGCTGGCTTTTGCTCCACCTTTGACCTTCTTGAATCGCTCCATTTTCACCAAGGGTGATATCGACACCAAGGCATGGGCGGTGTTCGCTGATGGTAGTTTTAACGTAAGCGATACGGTGAGCGTTTCTGCTGGTGGCCGTTATACGGAAGATCGTCGCCAGGCCAGCATTTTGCGCACAGTGTATGCAGGCTTGAATAGTTCGCCTGAAATGGGTAACACTGGTGCAGTTTTGATTGGAACAGATACCAATCTGACGCACGGTGAACTCGATCGTACTGATAAAAAATTCACGCCGCGGGTCTCAGCTAGCTGGAAAGCCAGCGCTGATCAAAACTTGTACGCATCGTATTCGCAAGGTTTCAAAGGCGGTGGTTTTGATCCGCGTATCGTAGCCAACACACCGGCGATTGTCGCTGTCGCAAAAATTGGATTCTTGCCAGAAACCATCAGCACTGTCGAATTGGGTTTGAAATCGCAATTTAATCAAGGTCGTATCCTGAGCAATTTGGCTGTTTTCAGCAGCGATTATAAAGATGTGCAGATTCCTAGCTCGGTTCCTATTTCCACCAAAAACGATGGCGTATTTGATAGTTTTGCCGGTGCTACCACGAATGCCGGCAAGGCCAAGATCCAGGGTGTAGAGCTGGAAGCCAGTGCTCGCGTGACCGATGCATTTAGCCTTTCAGGCATGGTCAGTTACATCGACGCCAAATATAAGGAATTCATCATCCTCAATCCTGTAACGAAAACCCTGACCAACGTGGCAGCCCTGCGCGCGTTTCAGAATACTCCTAAACATTCCGCCAGCCTGCGTGCAAACTACGATTGGGAAATGTCTTTGGCTGGCCGTGCCGGTAAGCTTTCACTGATCGGTATGGCTTCCTATAAGAGTGCGACCCAGCAGTTTGAACTCGCCAATACCTTGCTCGATCAAGCCGCTTACTCTTTGTATGATGCCAGCATAGTCTGGACTAGCAAAGACAACCGCATCCGCGCCGGTCTGCACGGTAAAAACCTCAAGGATGAACATTACAAGGTGGCTGGATACCTGTTCAATACCTTGGGCGCAGAAGGCACGACATCCTCGTTCTACGGCAATCCACGTACCGTGTCAGCGACAATTGAATATCGATTCTAAAGATATTTAGTTTTTCGTAAAAAGTAGTCCTGTTGCTGCATGACCGCACTAGTGCCCTCATGCAGCACACAATAATCTATTTCCTGCCAATACCAGAAGTACAGAATTTTCCTTACGTGATCAGGGTGATTTATCGTGTCCACTTTCAATGAAATCAGCTTTACCAGCAACGACGGTTTACTGCTGTATGCGCGTGATTATGCCGCGCACAGCGGGCCAGCCAAGTGCCCGGTTATTTGCATTCATGGATTAACCCGCAACTCCTCCGATTTTGAAGAAGTGGCGCCGTGGATAGCCAGCCAGGGGCGCCGGGTCATCGCCGTCGATGTGCGTGGCCGCGGGCGTTCCGCCTATGATACTGATGCCAATCAATATAACCCCATGGTGTACGCCGGCGACATCATTAAAATGGCCAAAGATCTGGGGATTGCACGAGCGGTATTTGTCGGCACGTCTATGGGCGGCATCATCACCATGACGCTGGCGCTACGCCGCTCTAGCCTGATTGTCGCGGCAATTTTAAATGACATCGGCCCGGTGATTTCGCAGAACGGCTTAAATCGTATTGCCGCCTATGCGGGCAAAGGACAAACCCTTAATTCGTGGGCACAAGCGGTCGAATACATCAAGGCAATTAATCACTCAGCCTTCCCGGATAACAGCACGGAAGAATGGGAGAAATGGGCACATCGGTCCTTCATCGAAAACCAGCAAGGCCAGCTGGTCCTGCGGTATGATCCAAATATCGCCTTACCTCTACAGAATGGCAAGCTCAAGGCCACTTCACTGATCGCCAAACTGGCGTTTCGCAGATTGGCCCGCAAGCGCCAGACGCTACTGATCCGTGGTGCCTTATCGGATGTCATAGAACCAGAACAGGCAGAATATATGCGTAAGGTAGCGCCGGCCATGCAATATGTTGAAGTGTCCAAGGTAGGTCATGCACCGATGTTGATGGAAGCTGAAGCGACGGATGCCATACGACATTTTCTTGCGCAAGTCGATTGAAACACAAGCGTAAAAATCTTCAGGAGACAACATGAAATCAAATACATTTTTCACGACCGGAAAATTGGCGATATTCGCCGCTGGTATTGGCATCAGCACTTTATTTTCTACTGGAATGGCCGTGGCACAAGATTTAAAAATCGCCCTGATCGCCGGCAAGACTGGTCCGCTGGAAGCCTACGCCAAGGAAACCGAAACCGGCTTCATGATGGGCCTGGAATATCTGACCGGCGGCAAGATGGAACTCAACGGCCGCAAGATCAAGGTCATCGTCAAGGATGACCAGAGCAAACCTGACATCGGCCGCACCGTACTGGCCGAAGCCTATGGCGACGATAAGGTCGATATAGCAGTTGGCACCTCATCTTCGAGCTCGGGCATCGCGATGTTACCGATCGCAGCAGAATACAAAAAAGTATTGATCGTAGAGCCGGCCGTGGCAGACGCGATTACCGGTGAAAAATGGAACCGCTATATCTTCCGCACTAGCCGCAATTCCATGCAGGATGGTTTAGCCGCGGCCGGCACTTTCAAGGCGGGCGGCAGTATCGCCTATCTGTCGCAAGACAATGCCTTCGGCCGCGATGCCGTGAAAGCGGGCAAAGAAGCCTTGGCCGCCGTCGGCAGCAAGGCGACCGTAGTCCATGAAGAATACGCGGCACAAAACACCACGGACTTCACCGCAGCGGCACAGCGTATTTTTGACAAGCTCAAGGACAAACCGGCGCCGCGCGCGCTGGCCATAGTCTGGGCTGGCAGCAGCCCGATGAGTAAGTTGGCCGACATGAAGCCTGAGCGTTATGGCATCGTGCTGGCACCCGGCGGCAACATCTTGCCGGTCATGAAAACCTGGAAAGCTTTTGTCGGCACCGAGGGTGCAATTTTCTATTATTACGACTTCCCAAAAAACAAGATGAACGACTGGCTGGTGGCAGAGCACACCAAACGCTACAAGGCACCGCCTGATTTCTTCACCGCCGGTGGTTTCGCCGCCGCCAGCGCCGTCATCACGGCCATCAGCAAAGCCAAATCCACCGACACTGAAAAACTGATCAGCGCGATGGAGGGCATGGAGTTTGATACCCCCAAAGGCAAGATGAATTTCCGCAAGGACGACCATCAGGCTATGCAGGCGATGTATCACTTCAGGATTAAAAAAGAGCAAAAAAATGAATGGGATCTGCTGGAACTGGTGCGCGAGATACCCGCCAGCGAAATGCCTGTGCCTATCAAGAACAAGCGCTAGGTTTATAACCCCCTCTCCCGCGAGCGGGAGAGGGCAGGGGTGAGGGGCGTCGCGAATCCAGGTGTGCATTCATATCCGAACCTTCAAGGATGCACGTTGATTTGAAACGGCGTTTCCTTTGCAAATACCCTCACCCTAGCCCTCTCCCGCTCGCGGGAGAGGGGATGAAATCACAGTCAGCCAAAAGTTGAGTAGCTACGAATGAACCACCAATATGAACACTAGCAAGACATCAAATACCGCGCCCATGAAACCCTCCCTTTCCACCCACGACCTGACTATCCGTTTTGGCGGCCATGTCGCGGTGAATCAGGTGACGGCCGATTTTTATCCCGGCACATTGACCGTCATCGTCGGCCCCAACGGCGCCGGCAAGACCACCTACTTCAACCTGATGTCAGGCCAGTTGCCGGCCACCTCCGGCAGCGTCACTTTATTCGGTGCGGATATCACCAGCCAGAGCGCGGCCAAACGCACTCAGCTCGGCATAGGCAGGGCCTTTCAGTTGACCAATCTCTTCCCGAATTTATCGGTGATAGAAAACGTCAGGCTGGCAGTCCAGAGCCGTGCCGGTATCGGGATGAATTTGTTCGCGTTGTGTTCTGAGCACACCGAATTGTTGGAACGGGCGGAATATTATCTGCAGCGCGTGGCCTTGTTCGAGCGTCGTGACGCCAAGGTATCGGTGCTCTCGCATGGCGACAAGCGCAAGCTCGAAGTCGCGATTTTGCTGGCGCTGGAACCAGAAATCATGATGTTCGATGAGCCGACTGCGGGCATGAGCGTCGATGAAGTTCCTGTTGTGCTAGAGCTGATCCAGCAAGTCAAAGCGGAACGGAATAAGACGGTCTTGCTGGTCGAGCACAAGATGGACGTGGTGCGTTCGCTGGCGGACCGCATTATCGTCCTGCACAACGGCACGCTGGTGGCTGACGGCAATCCGGGCGAGGTGATGGCGTCCGCTATCGTGCAGGAAGCTTATCTAGGTAGCGCAGCGGGAGTGGCCCAACATGCTTAACACTGCAGCCAAACTATCCAGCGATCTTTCCACCGAACACGCCTTCATGCGGGCCAACATTGCCGCAAATACCGAAGCTCTACTGACGCTTTCCGGAGTGCATACCCATATCGGCGAATACCACATTTTGCAGGGCGTCGATCTGGTCGTGCCGCGCGGCGGCCTCTCGGTTTTATTAGGCCGCAACGGCGCGGGAAAAACCACCACGCTGCGCACCATCATGGGGCTGTGGAAAGCCAGCCAGGGCACAGTCAGCTTTGACGGCAGGCAAATTGGCGCGCTGGCGACCCCCGATATCGCCATGTCCGGCATCGCCTACGTACCAGAAAGCATGGCGATTTTTTCAGACCTGACCGTAAAAGAAAACCTGACTCTGGCAGCGCGCAACGGCCCCATGGATACCAGCCGGCTGGAATGGATCTTCGGCTTTTTTCCGGCCCTGAAAAAATTCTGGAACTACCCGGCCGGCAATCTCTCCGGCGGCCAAAAGCAGATGGTGGCGATCGCCCGCGCCATCATCGAACCACGTAAATTATTGCTGATCGATGAACCGACCAAGGGCCTGGCTCCGGCCATCATCCAGAGCCTGATCGCCGCCTTTTTTGAGCTCAAGGCGATGGATACGACGATCCTGTTGGTAGAGCAAAATTTCAGCTTCGTGCGCGATCTGGGTGACACCGTATCGGTCATGGACGACGGCCGCATCGTGCATACAGGTGCCATGCAAGACCTGGTCGATGATCAGGATCTGCAACAGCGCTTGTTAGGTTTGTCGCTGGCTAGCCATCAATAGAAAAAATATTTACAAACAGAAATTGTAATTCCCGCGCAAGCGCTAGTTGCACTTGTTTTTGATGTTGCTGTTGAAGTTGAAGCTGCTTTTGAATGAAGTATTCCGCTGATTAGCTGCCGTTTGTGCAGAGCAGAAAATGGAAAAAGAAGTGTCCTTGTCTGAGCCGAAGGCGAGTTGTGGACACTTCCCATTTTTTGACCTGCACAAGCGGGCACCCGAAGGGCAGCGAATGCGGTCGCCTTTCTTTTGCTTACT